>NZ_JBVVPY010000031.1:0-72650 GCF_055811335.1 Mesorhizobium sp. WSM4847
CATGCATGATTCTAGAGACACAAGGGGTGTTGGAAGGATCGCCGTCGGTGCCAGGCTGGAACACCCCTCATCCGACCTCGCTTCGCTCGGCCACCTTCTCCCACAGGGGGAGAAGGAAAAAGGGGCGCTACTTCAGCACCTTGCCATCCGCTCCAAACCGATAAGTCTTCGCCGGATCCGGCGTCGCGTAGAGCGTGGCGCCAGGCTCGGCGTTGTAGACGCCAAAAATGCGCACGGTGATCAGGCCGGCCTTTTCGCAGTCGAGATAGAGATTGGTGTCGGCGCCGAGATGCTCGGCGTGGACGACCGTGCCTTTCCAGGCGCCGGATTTCGCATCGACGGTCAGGTGCTCTGGCCGGACGCCGATGGTTTTCGCCGTCTCGCCAAGCCTGGCGCCGTCGACGAAATTCATCTTCGGCGAGCCGATGAAGCCGGCGACGAATTCATTCGCCGGCGCATTGTAGAGCTCCATCGGTCCGCCGATCTGCTCGATCTTGCCCGCGTTGAGCACGACGATCTTGTCGGCCAGCGTCATCGCCTCGACCTGGTCGTGGGTGACGTAGATCATCGTCGCCTTCAGCCGGCGATGCAGTTGCGCGATCTCCAGCCTGGTGTTGACGCGCAGTGCGGCATCGAGGTTGGACAAAGGCTCGTCGAACAGGAAAAGCTTGGGCTCACGCACCACGGCGCGGCCGATGGCGACGCGCTGGCGCTGGCCGCCGGAAAGCTCGGCCGGCCGCCTGGCCAGATAGGGCTCCAGCGACAGCATCGACGATGCGATGCCGATGCGGCGGTCGATCTCGGCCGCTGGCGTGCCCGCCTGCTTGAGGCCAAGGCCCATATTGTTCTTCACCGTCAGATGCGGGTAGAGCGCATAGGTCTGGAACACCATGGCGATGCCGCGCTTGGCCGGCGGGGTGGCGGAGACGTCCGCACCGTCGATGACCACACGCCCCGAGGTCGAATCCTCCAGCCCGGCGATGACCCTGAGAAGTGTCGATTTTCCGCAGCCGGAGGGGCCGACGAAGACGACGAATTCGCCATCGGTCACTTCGAGGTTGATGCCTTTCAGCACCTCGACCGGCCCAAACGCCTTCTTCACATTCTCGATATTCAGCGAGCCCACGGCGTTCCTCCGGATTGGAATCTGGGGGCGCTGTAGAGCGCTATCCCTGACGAAATTTCCCCTGTCACAATCGCACCGCCTTCCCGCTGCGGACGCTTTCGTCGGCGGCAAGGCAGACGGCGAGCGACTTCACGGCGTCGTCCATGTGGCGGGTCAGATCAATATCCTCGCGGACCGCCTTGAGCAGAAAGGCCTGTTCGCGATCGCAGAGTTCCTGATGGCCGGGTTCGCCTTCCATCGACAGTATCTCATCCGGCTTGGCGAATTTTCCTTCCGCGCCGGTCGCCGCGCTGTGCAGCCGGATGGTCGAGGTCCTGGTGTGGGTGTCGATGTCGTCGGATCTGACGCCCTCCTTCATGACGATCGACACGCAGCCGTTCGGCGAGATCACGTCCTTCACAAAAAAGGCGGTTTCCGAGATCATCGGCCCCCAGCCGGCCTCGTACCAGCCGACCGAACCATCGTCGAACAGCACCTGCAGATGACCGTAATTGTACATCGTGGGCGCAATCTCGTCGCTCAGCCGCAGCCCCATGCCGCGCACCTCGACCGGCCTGGCGTCGGTGATCTGCAGCATCACGTCGAGATAGTGCACGCCGCAATCGACGATCGGCGACGTCGTCTGCATCAACTGCTTGTGCGTCTGCCAGCTATGGCCGGAGGATTGCTGGTTGAGGTTCATGCGGAACACGTAAGGACCGCCGAGCTTGCGCGCCTCGGCGATCAGCCTGATCCAGGACGGGTGATGGCGCAGGATATAGCCGATTACCAGTTTTTTGCCGTTGGCCTTAGCTGCGGCAACGACACGTTTGGCATCCGCCACCGTCGTCGCCAGCGGCTTTTCGACAAAGACATGGCAGCCGGCCTCGAATGCCTTGACGGCATAGTCGGCATGGCTGTCGGAATAAGTAGCGATACAGGCGATATCTGGTTTTTCGTCGCGCAGCGCCTCGTCGAAGGAGCGCCTGATGCCATAGCCGGAAAGCCCGGCCGGCAGCGGCACGTCCGAACGGTTGACCAGCGCGGCGATCTCAAAACCCGGATTGGTGTGATAGGCCAGCGCATGGCTGCGGCCCATATTGCCGAGCCCGGCTACGACGACGCGAAGAGGTTTTTCCGAACTCACTTGACCGCTCCCGAAGTAATGCCGCGGATCAGCTGCCGCGAGAAGATGACGTAGAGGATCAGCACCGGCATGATCGCCAGCGACAGCGCGGCCAGGATGGCGTTCCAGTTGGTGACGAACTGGCCGAGGAACAGCTGGGCGCCGAGCGTCACCGTCTTGGTCTCCTCCGACGGCGCCAGGATCAGCGGAAACCACAGATCGTTCCAGATCGGGATCATGGTGAAGACGGCGACCGTCGCCATCGATGGCCGCACCAGCGGCAGCACCAGCCGGAAGAAGATGGTGTATTCGGACAGACCGTCGATGCGTCCGGCATTCTTCAGATCGTCGGACACCTGCTTCATGAATTCCGACAGGATGAAGACGGCGAGCGGCAGGCCTTGCGCTGTATAAACCAGGATCAGCGCCGTCAGCGTGTTGACCAGCCCGCTCGCCACCATCAATTGCAGGATGGCGACGGTGCCGAGGCGGATCGGGATCATGATGCCGAGGGCGAGATAAAGCCCCATCAGCGAATTGCCGCGAAAGCGGTATTCCGACAGCGCGAAGGCGGCCATCGCGCCGAACAGCAGCACGAAGAACAGCGAGGCGACGGTGACGACAAGGCTGTTCTGGAAATAGTGGATGAAATCGCCCTGGCCGATGACGGTGGTGTAGCCGATCAGGTCGAAGATTTTCGGCGTCGGCGGCGTCAGCGGCGCGCCGAAGATGCCGGCGCGGGATTTAAATGAATTCATGATGACGATGATCACCGGAAACAGCGCGATCACCGTGTAGGTCAACAGCACCGCATGGGCGCCGATGGTGCGGGGCAGGGAGTGGGTCGCCGTGCTCATGTCTGGCCCCTCAGAACTGATAGCGACGCAGGCGCGTCTGGACGAGGAACAGGTAGACGCAGACGCCGCCAAGGATGATCAGGAACATCATCGTGGCGATCGCCGCGCCCATGTTGGGATCGCCGACCTGCAGCTGGAACCCGAAGAAGGCCCGGTAGAGGAAGGTGCCGAGGATATCGGTCGAATAATTCGGGCCGGCCAGCGCGCCTTGCGCGGTGTAGATCAGGTCGAAGGCGTTGAAATTGCCGACGAAGGTGAGGATCGAGATGATGCCGATCGACGGCAGGATCAGCGGCAGCTTGATCTTCCAGAACTGCGACATGCCGGTGATGCCGTCGCATTCGGCGGCTTCGATCACCTCCTCTGGGATCGACAGCAATGCCGCATAGATCAGCATCATCGGGATGCCGACGAACTGCCACACCGAGATCAGGCTGAGCGTGGTCAGCGCATATTCTTCTTTGCCGAGCCACGGCGTGAACAGGCTTTTGAGGCCGACAAGATCCATCAGGTTCGGCGCCACGCCCCACAGCGGCGACAGGATCAGCTTCCAGGCGAAGCCGACGATGACGAAGGACAGGATCGTCGGCACGAAGATCGCGGTGCGGTAGAAGGCAGAGAATCTCAGCCGCGGGCTGGACAGCAGTGCGGCCAAAAGCACGCCGATCGGATTCTGCACGATCATGTGGATGATGAAGAACCAGACGTTGTTGCGCAGTGCGTTCCAGAAATTGACCGACCAGTTGGGATCGCCGAACAGCCTGCGGAAGTTTTCCAATCCGACGAAGACCTGGGCCTGGTCGATGTTGCGAAACAGCGAGAGCTGCAGCGTGCCGGCCAGCGGCAGGATCATGATCGCCGTATAGACCAGCACCGCCGGCGCCAGGAAGACGACGATATGCCAGCGGAACGGTCGTTTCGGTGCTGCGGCCATGCGTTCGGTCCCCGCCGATCAGGTTCTTGCAATTGCCGCCGAAGGGCGCGGCGCCTCCCTCCCCTCGAGGGGAGGGTGCCTCGCAAAGCGAGGCGGGTGGGGTCGGCTAAGGCAGCGCCATCGTGACTTCGACCGCGCCTCCCGGCAACGACGAAGCCGCGCCCTGCCTTTACCGACCCCCTCTGTCGCCTCCGGCGACATCTCCCCCTCGAGGGGGGAGACAGCGCTCGCACTTACTTCGCCGGCTTATACCAGCTGTCGAGGCCGTCCTGCAGCTTCTTGGCGGCAGCTTCCGGCGTGACGGTGCCGTTGATGACGTTGGCCGATTCAACCCACGTCTCGTTCTCGAGGTTCGGCGTGCCGCGCGACAGGATCTGGTAGGTCGAGCGGATCGTCGACTTGCACTTGTCGCGCCAGGAGACGAATTCCTGGGCCAGCGGATCTTCCATCTTCACCGGGGTGTTGTTCAGGCTGAAGAAGCCCGGCAGCGCGTTGGCGTAGATGGTGGCGAAATCCGGCGAGGCGACCCATGTCAAGAAGGTCTTGGCCGCATCCGCATTCTTCGACGCCGCATTGAGGCCCATGCCGATGTCGGTGTGGTCGGAGATGTAGCAGGTGTCGCCGGCCTTCTGCACCGGCGGCGGGAACGCGCCCATCTTGAACTGCGCCTGGGTGTTGAACAGGCCGATCTCCCACGAGCCGGCCGGGTAGATGGCGGCGCGGCCGAGGGTGAACAGGTTCTGGCTGTCCGGATAGGTTTGCGCCTCGAAGCCGTCGCCGAGATAGGGCTTCCATTTGGCGAGTTCGGCAAACGGCGTAACCCACTGCGGATCGGTCAGCTTCTGCTCGCCCTTGATCAGCGCCGAACGGCCTTCCTCGCCCTTCCAGTAGTTCGGGCCGATGTTCTGGTAGCCCATGGTCGCGGCTTCCCAGAGATCCTTGGTGCCCATCGCCATCGGGATGTAGGCGCCGTCGGCCTTGATCTTGTCGAGGGCGGCGTAGAACTCCTCATTGGTCGTCGGCACCTTGATGCCGAGCTGGTCGAAGGCGTCCTTGTTGTAGATGAAGCCGTGGATGACGGAAGCCATCGGCACGCAGAAGCTCGACTTGCCGTCGTCGGTCTGCCAGGCGGCCTTGGCGACGTCGGAGAAATTCTCCATGCCGGGCAGCGTCGAGATATCGGCAAGATTGCCCTTCTTGAACAGTTCCAGCGACTTGTCGAACGGGCGGCAGGTGATCAGGTCGCCGGCCGAGCCGGCGGCGAGCTTGGCGCCGAGTGCTGCGTCATATTCGGTCGGCGCCGACGGCGCGAACACCACCTTGATGCCCGGGTTCTTGGCCTCAAAAGCCGGGATCAGCTTGTCCTTCCAGATGGCAAGGTCGTCGCCGCGCCAGCTTTCGATGTTGAGCGTTACGTCCTGGGCATAGGCCATTCCGGCCGAGCCGAGAATGCTGGTGCCGAGAAGCAGTGCCGTCAGTAGTTTGGTTGTCATGCTCAGTCTCCCTGTTGACCTTTTTCAGGTTCGGTTTTGAGAACAGAGGCTTTCCGCCCCATGCTCCCCTCGATCGCGGAAAGCGCCGGGCGCAGCTTGTGGCCGGTGCGTTCCAGTATCTTCTGCGCCGCATCGGCGCTGGCGGCGCCGGCGGCGAGCAGAATGGCGGTCTTGACGGCGCCGCCGCTGTTCTCGAGCAGGCGCGCCGCATCGTCCCTGTCGCGTCCGCTGATGGCGGCGACGATGCGGGCGGCGCGGTCGCGCAGCTTGATGTTGTCGGCCGTGAGGTTGACCATGTAGCCGTCATGGACATGGCCAAGATGGATGGCGGCCAGCGTCGACAGCATGTTGAGCGCGATCTTCTGGGCGGTGCCGGCGCCCATGCGCGTCGAGCCGGCGATCAGCTCCGGCGGTGTTTCGAGCAGGATGGCGATGTCGGCCAGCCGAAGCAGCGGCGCATCCTTGTTGTTGGCGATGGCGATGGTCGCCGCACCGCGGCGCCTGGCGTCCTCGATCGCCCTGACCGCATAGGGTGTCGAGCCGCTGGCCGAGACCGCGATCAGGCAGTCGCCCTCGCCGATGCCGGCAGCGGCAACCGCTGCCGAGGCTTCGTCGGTGTCGTCCTCCGGCCCGCCGGCCAGTGCCTTGAAGGCATCGTCGCCGCCGGCGATCAGGATGGCGATACGGTCGCGCTGAATGCCGAAGGTGCCAGGCAGTTCCAGCGCGTCGGCGAGCGCCATCAGGCCCGAGCTGCCGGCCGCCGCGTAAGCGAGCCTGCCGCCGCTGTTCAGCCGGCTGGCGATGATCTCGGCGGCTTTGGCGATGGCGGGAATGGCGCCGCGCACCGCCTTGGCGGCCTCGATCTGCGCATTGGCCAAAAAGGAAAGGATGGCGTCCGGAGCCTGGATGTCCAGCCCCTCGGCATTCTGGTGAAGCGCTTCGGTGCGCGTTTCGGCCATCCGCTTTCCCTCCAATCCGCAAAACAATACCAAAAAAATACCACTTGTCCACATGCATTAGCGACTTCCCTGCCTCGGAAATGGCTTTTCGTCAGAATGCCTAGGTTTTTCAATAAAATACGCCTTAATCTTTTTGAAACGGAAATTAATCCTTGGCTATTGGTATTTTATTGGTATTATCTGCCGGGAGGAGAAAATCGTGTGAAATTCGTGCTTGGCATCGATGGCGGCGGCACCAGCTGCAGGGCGGCCCTTGCAACGGCGGACGGCACTGTCGTCGGCCGCGCCAAGAGCGGTGCGGCCAACATCCGCACCGATCTGACCGGCGCCAGGGCCAACATCGTCGAGGCGGCGCGGCAGGCCTTTGTCGCCGCCGGGCAGGACCCCGAACTGATCCCGCTGACGCCGGCCATCCTCGGCCTCGCCGGCGCCAATGTCGGCACCTACAGGCAGCAGCTCGAAGCGATCCTGCCGTTCAGCCAAAACCGTGTCGAGACCGACGCCGAGATCGCCCTGGAAGGCGCGGTCGGCTCCGGTGACGGCGCCATGGCCATCCTCGGCACCGGCACCGCCTATATGGCGCGCAAAAACGGCAAGTCGCGCGCCATCGGCGGCTGGGGATTCCAGGTCGGCGACCAGGGCAGCGGCGCCCGCATCGGCCGCGACCTGCTCGAGCAGACGCTGCTCGCCTATGACGGCATCCGCCAGGGATCGCCGCTGACGCAGGCCATGCTCGCCATCTTTCGCGACAATCCCGAGGATTTGGTCGAGTTCACCACCAACGCAAAACCCGGCGATTTCGGTGGCTTCGCGCCCAAGGTTTTCGAGCATGCCGAAAAGGGCGACGCCGTCGCCAACTGGATCCTCGACAAGGCAATCGCCGACGTCGAGGCAGCACTTGGCGTGCTCGATCTCGGCGACGACGATCCGCTCTGCCTGCTTGGCGGGCTGGCGCCGCTCTATGCACCACGCCTGACGGCGCGCTACCGGGCGCTGCTGAAGCCGCCGCTCGACGACGCGCTGGGCGGCGCCGTGCAGATGGCGGCGCGTGTCTTCGCCAAAGCGGCGGAGGCGGCGCGATGAGCGAGGCCGCCGACCAGATCTTCGCCACGCTGAAACAGTCGGCGCAGAGCGGCGCGCCGCTCTATCTGCAGCTCAGGAAGAGCATCGAGGATGCGGTCAATCGCGGCCTGATCGGGCCGGGCGACGCGCTGCCGTCCGAGCGCGACATCGCCAGCAAGGCCGACATTTCGCGGGTCACCGTGCGCAAGGCGGTGCAGGATCTGGTCAAGGGCGGCATCCTTGTCCAGCGTCACGGCTCCGGCACCTTCGTCGCGCCGCGGATGGAGCGAGTCGAGCAGTCGCTGTCGCGGCTGACGTCCTTCACCGAGGATATGGCGCGGCGCGGCATGGCGGTGCGTTCGGCCTGGCTCGACCGCGGCCTCTATGCGCCCTCGCCGGACGAGATGATGGTGCTCGGCCTGTCGTCGAACGAACTGGTGGCGCGGGTGGCGCGGCTGCGCATCGCCAACGAAACGCCGCTGGCGATCGAGCGCGCGGCACTGTCTGCCAGCGTGCTGCCCGACCCGGCAGGAATTGGATCCTCGCTCTACGCTGCACTGGAAACGACCGGACTGCGGCCGGTACGGGCCGTGCAGCGCATTTCCGCAGCCAATCTCGGTGGCGACGACGCGCGGCTGCTCGAAGTGCCGCCTGGTATTGCCGGCCTGCACATCGAGCGTATTTCCTATCTGGCGAGCGGCAAGGTGATCGAATTCACCCGCTCGATCTACAGGGGCGACGCCTATGATTTCGTCGCCGAGCTCCGGCTGAGCGGGCCGGGCGAAGAGGGCCGGCCATGAGCACAGTAAACACCCAAATGGGGAATACCCATATGCGGCGCGAGATCGAGGAGATCCCGGAGGCGACCGCGCGCCTGCTCGACGGCTCGGCGGCGGTACTGACCGAGGCCGGGCGCGGCATTCGCGAGCGCGATCCAAACTTCGTCGTCACCGTTGCGCGCGGCTCCTCCGACCATGCCGCCACCTTCATGAAGTATGCGGTGGAACTGACCGCCGGCCTTGCCGTCGCGTCGGTCGGCCCGTCGATCGCTTCGATCTATGGCGCCAGGCTCAGGCTGGGCGGCTCGGCCTGCCTGGCGATCTCGCAGTCGGGCAAGAGCCCGGACATCGTCGCCATGGCGCAAGCCGCGAGAGCCGGCGGTTCGCTGACTGTCGCCATCACCAACACCGCCGATTCGCCGCTGGCGCGGGCCTGCGACTATGCCATCGACATCCTGGCCGGCCCGGAGCGTAGCGTCGCGGCGACGAAGACCTTCGTCAATTCAGCCGTCGCCGGCCTCGCCTTGATGGCGCATAGCACCGGTGACGACAAGTTGCTGGCAGCACTTGCCCGTTTGCCGGAACATTTCCGCAAGGCGATCGCCTGCGACTGGATGGCGCTGGCCAGCGCCCTTGAGACGCAGAAGTCTCTGTTCATCCTCGGTCGTGGTCCGTCCGCGGCGATCGCCAATGAGGCGGCGCTGAAATTCAAGGAAACCTGCGCCATGCATGCCGAGGCCTATAGCGCTGCCGAAGTCATGCATGGCCCGCTGGCGCTGGTCGGGCCTGATTTTCCGGTACTGGCGCTCGCCGCCCGCGATGCTTCCGAGCCGTCGGTCGCAGAGGCCGCCGACAGCCTGGCGAGCAAGGGCGCGGCCGTCTTCGTGACTTCGGACAAGGCGACAAGCGCTCAGCACCTGCCGCATGTCGCCACCGGCCATCCACTCACCGACCCGCTGGCGCTGATCGTGTCGTTCTATGGCTTCGTCGAGGCCTTTGCCCGCCATCGCGGTCTCGATCCGGACACGCCGCCCAATCTGCGCAAGGTGACGGAAACCATATGAGCGACCGTTTTGCCCTGACTGGCGCCCGGATTTTTGACGGCGACGACTGGCACGACAACGCTGCCCTTGTCGTGCGAGACGGCCTCGTCGAGGCGATCGTCGCCACCGGAGCCGTTCCGTCCGGCCTCGAGCGTATCGAAACCGGCGGCGGCATGCTTGCACCGGGCTTCGTCGACCTGCAGGTCAATGGCGGCGGCGGCGTCATGCTCAACGACCATCCCGATGTCGCTTCGATCGAAACTATCTGTCGGGCGCACGCGCCGTTCGGCACGACGGCGCTGCTGCCGACGCTGATCACCGAGACGCCTGCCATCACCGCAGCGGCGGTTGCCGCCGGGGCTGAGGCCGCAAGGCAAAAGGTGCCTGGCTTTTTGGGCCTGCATCTCGAAGGCCCGCATCTGTCGATCGCCCGCAAGGGCGCGCATGACCCGGCGCTGATCCGGCCGATGCTGGATGCCGACCAGGCGATGCTGGTTGCGACGCGAAAAACCCTGCCGGTGCTGCTGACGACTGTAGCGCCGGAATCGGTGGAGCCGGCGAGGGTTTCGGCGCTGGTCGAGGCCGGCATCGTCGTCAGCCTCGGCCATTCCGACGCCGGTTATGCCAACGCGCGCGCGTTCGCCGATGCCGGCGCAACAATCGTCACCCATCTGTTCAACGCCATGAGCCAGATCGGCAACCGCGAGCCGGGCCTGGCAGGTGCCGCCATCGGTACCGGCACATTGTTTGCCGGCATCATCGCCGACGGCATCCATGTCGATCCCGCCACCATGGCCATCGCTTTGCGCGCCAAGCAGGGCCCGGCAAGGATTTTCCTGGTCACCGACGCCATGGCGACGATCGGCACCGACATGACCTCATTCACGCTGAACGGCCGCGCCGTCTACCGCAGGGACGGCAGCCTGCGGCTTGCCGACGGGACGCTGGCCGGCGCCGATCTCGACATGATCGCCGCTGTCCGCTTCGTCCACCGTGTCGTCGGGCTGGACCTGTCGGAGGCGCTGCGCATGGCTTCGCTCTATCCGGCGCAGGCGATCGGCCAATCACACCGGCTCGGGCGGTTCGCCAACGGCACCGCTGCCGATATCGTTGCGCTGTCGGACGAATTGGACGTCAAGGGCGTCTGGATAGAAGGCAAGAGGGTTTTCGACGTCGGTGTCGCAAAGGGCGCCTAAGGTATCAGCCGTTCGGCCCGCAGCCTTAAGCGGGTGGTTGTTCAAGTGTCCCTCTTGTCCCCAATCACCTGGGCTGGCGCCGGAAGCCGCGACGCGGCCGGTCTCGCCGGTTTCGGCAGCAGGCGGCGCACGGCCGGCGCGGCCGCCACATCGTTCCTGGCGGCGAACAGCTCGTGGTTCTTCTCGATGTCGTCGAGCTTGTAGCGATAATTGACCATCAGGCCATGCGCCTGACGCAAGGCGCGGGGCGACAGATCGCCGAAAAGGTCGATGCGCTCCAGCCGCGCGCCATTGCCGAGATGGAACCGGGCGACCGGGTCGATCACCTTGCCGGAGTCGGTGCGGGATTCGAGGAAATACTGTGCCGCAAGAGGAAGCAGCGCCCGGCCGACGCGGTCGCGAGCGGCAGCGTCCGCATGCCAACCCTCGTCGGCGACGAGGTCCAACACTTCAGCGGCGGAGGGGATGGTTTCGGCCTGCTCGGCCAGCCAGCGGGCAAAGCCCGGCACTGGCGACAACGTGACGAAATCGGTCAGGCCGGGAAGGTCGCGGCGCAGATCCTCGACCACCTGCTTGATCAGAAAATTGCCGAAGGAGATGCCGCGCAAGCCCTCCTGGCAGTTGGAGATGGAATAGAACACCGCCGTCGTGGCCTGCCGGGGCGGCACCGGCGGCCGCTCGTCGGCGAGCAGCTCGGCGATCGTCGTCGGCATCGCCCGGGTCAGTGCGACCTCGACGAAGATCAGCGGTTCGTCGCCGAGCTGCGGATGAAAGAACGCATAGCAGAGCCGGTCGGCGGGCTCGATCCGGCGGCGCAGATCGTCCCAGGTGTGGATGGCATGCACCGCCTCGTAGCGGATGATTTTCTCCAGGATGTTGGCCGGCGTCGACCAGTCGATCCGCCGCAGCACCAGGAAGCCGCGGTTGAACCATGACGACAGCAGGTGCGTGAAGTCGGCATCGACGATGGCGAGATCGGGCAATGTGGGCAGCCGGGCAAGCAGATCCTCGCGCATGCGCACCAGCGTCTCGATGCCGCCGGGCGCCAGGTTCAGGCGGCGCAAAAGCTCCTGCCTGGCCGGCTCGGCGGCGTCGTGCAGGGCAAGTGCCGAACGATCGTCCGGCGCGGCGCGATAGGCATCCACCGCGGCGGCAAGCCTGGTGTGATCGGTGCCGAAACGATCGCGCAGTACATGCAGGAAAGCCAGCCTGCCATCGGCGCCGAGAGTTCGCCAGCGATCGAGTATTTCTCTTGCATAGGCGACGCCCGATGCCTCCCCCTGGCTGGAAAGCAGACGGACGCACAAACGTGCCAGGCTGTCGGCCGAAACCGGCTCGTCACCGCGCACGAGGTTCAGCATCATCCGGCCGCGGTCGGCGATGGTGTTCAGCAGGTCAGCGAAGAAGGGGCTGCGATTCATCGATCCGACCGTCGAAGGGAAGCCTGCGGGAGGGTCCGGAGAGGCATCAGGGTGAGACAGAGAATATGGATGGTAGTTTTGGATATGCCAATAAAATCGGCAAAAATGGACAAGGCCATTTTGGCTGGGGATCGCATGTCACGAGCGCAGGCGCACCGGCGTCGGCCAACGAATTCCTGACCGGCTGGGGAGAACAGCGCGTGCCGATGACGTCGCGCCGGCAGCGTCAGCCGGCCACCTGGTCGGCCGCTGTCCTGATCGCCTCGATGTTCGCCCGATAGGCTTCGACGCTGCCGCCCTTGAAGATAGCCGCACCGGCGACCAGCACGCTGGCGCCGGCGGCGGTGACCAGTGGCGCGGTTTCGGGCGAGACGCCGCCGTCGATCTCGATCCGGATCGGCCGATTGCCGATCAGCGCCTTCACCCGCTTCACCTTGTCGACGACCTCCGGGATGAAGGCCTGGCCGCCAAAACCCGGATTGACGGTCATGATCAGGATCAGATCGAGCCGATCGAGCACGTATTCGATCGCCGTTTCCGGCGTCGCCGGGTTTAGCGACACGCCGGCCTTCTTGCCCAAGTTCCTGATCGTCTGCAGCGAACGGTCGAGATGCGGCCCGGCCTCGGCATGCACCGTCATGCCGTCGCAGCCGGCTTCGGCGAACGCCTGCAGATAGGGATCGGCCGGCGCGATCATCAGATGGCAGTCGAAAAAGGTTTTGGTGCGGTTGCGGATCGCCTTGATCACCGGCGGGCCGAAGGTGATGTTGGGCACGAAATGCCCGTCCATGACGTCGAGATGGATCCAGTCGGCGCCGGCCGCCACCACCGCCTCGACCTCGTCGCCGAGCTTCGAAAAATCCGACGCCAGCACCGATGGCGCGATCAGGGTCTTTTGAGCCATGTTCGCTTCCCGTTCTCGAGCCCGTCTTCGCCGTAATCGTCTCAGCGCTGCTTGTCGACAGGAATCCGGTGCCCGCGCGAAAGGAGAGGCAGCATCGGCCACCTCTCTCCCTGTTCAAGCGTCGAGATTTCAGTTCACGGGATGCCGCGGCCTGGCCGGTCGTGGCGGCAACACCTTGCCGCTGCCTTGCTTCACTTTCTGCAGGTTGAGCTTCTTCACAGGGTGCTTGGGCACGCAGTGTCCACGCAGCAGTTTTTCGGTTGCCCGGCAGGCGGTGACGATCACCGGCTTCTTGACGCATGCATTGCCGACCAGATGATAGCCGCGCTTGCAATCGACAATGATGGAGGGCTTGTGCAAGCATCTCCCATCGATGCGCTGTTCGTCGCGCTTGCACCTGTCGGCGATCACTGCATTGCGCACGCATTTCAGGCCGACCTGATGGTGACCGGGCAGGCAGTGGATGCTGACCCCAACGCATTTGCCGTCGACACGCTTTTCGGTGCTGCGGCAGGCAGCCACGACCGGCCTGTCGACGCATTTGCCACGGATCAGCCTTTGGCTCGGCAGGCATGTGCGGCCGGCATCGATGACGACCGGCGGAAGTTGCGGTTTGCCGGGATTGGGTCGTGTATCGACCGCCAGACCATCGACATTCGGATCAAAATTGCGCTTGATGCAGGTAAAATCCTCCGTGCTGTTGTCGACGGTGGCGATCGAACCGTTCTGCTTGATCTCCTGCAGGGTGCACTGGATCGAGCGGGTTCTGACGATGCTGAGTTCGTGTGCGGCACTCGCCTTGAACACACCGCCATTGTTAAAGGCGGCTGTCGTGCCGGTGAAGAATGCGCCGTTCGAGCAACTGATGCGGTAGTGAAACGCACCCGGCGCATCGCGCTCGACCTCGAACGCCACCTGGCCTTTGCGCGGGCAGAGTTTTTTGAAGCCAGCGCTGTCCGAGACGGTGACCTCGCCTTGCCAGTCCGAATGCGCCGGCGGGTTTTCGGGGTTATCCTGAGGTGCGTCGGTGAAGCCGCCCCCACCCGCGCCGGTGCAATGGACGGTGATGTCCTTCCAGCCGTCGAAAGGTTCGAACGGGCCGTTGCCGATGATCTCGGTCTTGTACTGGAAATAGGCGGTGGCGCCGACGTCCTCCCATTTCTCATAGGTGGCGAAATAGCCATTCTTGGTCGCGTCGTATGACGCCCACGCCTGCTGCACCTCGGAGGTGATCGGCCCGTCGTTCTTCTGGCGCCAGATGCGCATCGACACCGGCCCGGCCTGGTTGGCCTGCGCCCGGCTCCTGACCTTCAACGACGGGCAGACCGTACCGGGCGTCGAGCCGGCCTGGTTCGACTGGTAGGTGGTCAGGAACAGCTTGACGTTTTCGACGTCGAATTTGCCGAAATCATTGGCGACGTCCTGAACCGGCGGCTTGATGACGGGGTCGCAGACGATTTGGACGTCGAACGAGCCATGCTCGGCATAGTGCGAGTCGTACAGCGGATGGGGCCAGCTGCCGCCCTGGGCCTCGCTGACCGCATTGTCCATGTCGAGCGCCGTGTCGGTGAGTGCCGAGAAGCTCGCATGAAAACTGTGCGTGAACGAGTAGGATTTTGTCGGCCCATCGGGCTGGAGGTGCTGGTTGCACCTGGCGATGATCTGGTCGCCGTAAGGCACGACGGCGATACCGCTATCTGAGGACAGCGGCATGATTGAGGGGTCGAAGGAGAAATTTTGCTGGTGATCGTAGTCGCGGCTGACAGGCGAGGCGCTCCAGATCGGAGGAAACGCGCCGCACTGGCCCGGTCCACAAACGCCGAGCGCCACGCCGACGTCCTGCACATAGCCTGGCCACCGTGTGTTGAGCTTCATGTGGCCCCAGAACTGGACGTTGCCGCTTTTCAGCGTGTCCCATTTTTGCTTGTCGCTCGAGCCGACATGGATTGTCGTGTTGGCGCTTTCGGTGTTGAACGACATTGACTTGATGTTCGCCTGCTTGGCGAAGGCCGGCGTGGTGGCGAGCGCAGCTGCGATCAGGGCAGCGGCCGCTGCCGTGTTGCGGAAAGCATGTTTGGCTGAAGACATTTTCTCTCTCCCTGAAATGTTGCTTCGGGGAGTTTGTCGCCGACTGCGGCGATAAGGTTCACGCAGCGGCTGAAACACGTCCGACGGACGAAAAGACCCCGCCGGATTGCTCGGGCGAGGTCTTGGTGCTGGGCTGAGCCCGGGACCCTACTGGAGAGCCCGCGGCCTGCGCCTCGGCTGCTGCAGGATGCTCGGGTTCAGCAGCAGGTTCGGATTAATCTGCAGCGTCGGCGCCCTGCGGATCGGAGTGCAGTCTGGGTACCGTCCGACTGTCCCGACCGGGCAGCGCCGCCTGATGATCGGCTGACACCGGCCGTTGATCAGCCCGGAGCCAGGCGCGCACTCCAGCTGTGCCCGGCGGCATGCGCCTCTGATCACCTCGGTCCCGCGCGGGCAGACACAGGCGCCACGTTTGTTGTGAACTTGGCCGCGGATGGTGCACTGTTCAACGGTCGGCTTCGTGACGATCGGCATGCAGGCCCTGCCCCTCAGTTCCGTCCGTCTCGGACAGACGCAATCGCCGCTCTTGGTGCGGATCTGGCCAGGCAGCAGCTTGCACAGGCGTGCCGGCGGCTCGTCGGTCGACACGCACCTGCGGTTATCCAGCTCGGTTCCGCGCGGGCAGACACAACGCCCGTCGGAGGTACGGATCTGGCCCTTGAGCAGCACGCAGCGCTCCTTCGGCTTCGGTATGATGACCGTGCCGCCAGCCGACGAGCACTGGCCGTTGCGGAAAGTGGTGCCTTGCGGGCAGACGCAGCGGCCGGCGTCGTTCATGACGAGGCCCTGCGAGCACGCCTTCTTCACCTGTTTCTTGATGGTGAAGGGATGGCAGGCATAGGCCTTGCCGCGATCGCCCTGCACATTGGCCGACTCGCGGGAGAGCATTTTGCCGGCACCTCGCACCGGCGTATCGGGCGACAGCACGCCGACACAGTTCTGGCCGCTGACGGTGCCCTGCAGATTGGCCAGGCGGCCGTCGTCGGGAATGATCACAGTCACTTGGTGAACGTGGCTTTCCCCGGCGCCGAGCGTCAGGTTGGCGATGCAGGATGCCGGCAAGGTCGCCGGTTCCGGCGCACAGCCGAAGGGCGGGTCGATCGAGATGATCGCCACGCCTTCCAGCCGGCCGAGGCCTTCGACACCGATCGCATCACCAATGCGAACCGGACCGGAGAAGGCGTTTTTCCCATCATTCGCGATGGTCAACTCGAACGAGCAGGGCTGGCCGATCCGGCACTCGGCATCGCCGGTCTTCTCGACACGGATGCTCGAGGCGCCGCCACCCTTGGCGCAGGCCCTGCCGATCGGATGGACGATGTCGTCTCCTGGCGCCGGACCGTAGGAACCGCGTGCGCAGTTCTCGAACACGCCATTCGCCGCAAGCGCCACGTCGAAGTGGCGGCTGGTTCCGGGCGTCATGACGGCGCCGGGAATCTGGCACGACAACGCATTTGCCGGAACCGGTCCGCACGTCCATTCCGCGCCGTCGGGAGTGACGGTCTGGATCTGGACGGGCGCGCCGCCAGCCACCAGCGTGGCGGCATCGTTGACCCAAACCGGACCGGTGGGGGCACTGGTGCCGGTGCTGATGACGGTGATGCGGCAGGTGACGGCCGCAGCACCGGCCAGCGCTCCCCTGCACATCTTGGTGATGCGCATGGCCGGCTTGCCGCTGTCGGGATGACGGATGCGTTGCCTGGCGCAGGCCCTGTTGTTGGTGAGGTTGTTCTCGCCGGGGATGGCTTTCACCTCGGCGCAGTTCTCGACCGTGTTTGGCCGGTAACCGGCCGGCATCACCGCCTTGACGAAGATCGGCGTCGAGGCGCCCGGCGAGAGCACGATGCCGGCATTGTCGCAACGGAACTGGCCGGGGCCGTTCGGTCCGCATGTCCATGGCGGGATCGGGCCGAAGCTCGACGATGCCGGCACGCCACCCGGATAGGTGTCGGTAACCGTCAGCGGCCCGTCGTAGCGGACGTTGCCGTTGTTGATGATATCGATCACGAAGGTGCAGACACCATCTGCCGTGCAGACCGGGGTGCGGGCACGCTTCTTCAGGATCAAATCGACCTTCTTTTCCACCGGCGGCCGGCAGTCGCGGCCCCGGTCGCCACGCCGGCAGATCGGGATCGAGGCGCAGTCGCGGTCGTTGTCGAGGCAAGGAGGCATGCCGCCGGGCCGCGGAAAATCAGGCGGATAGAAAGGCGGCAGGTAACCGCCGCCCGGTATCTGCTCATTGTAGCCGGCACGGCCTTCGCAGGGATGCCAGACTTCGACGTCGCCGACATGCCCTTCTGCCTCAGGGCCTTCTACCTCGGGGTCTTCGACATAGCCGTCAAAGTCGACGAACCACGCGCCGAAAGGCGGCACGTTGGCTGGCTTGACCAGCGCCGTCGGCGTGATCTGCACACCGTGCACGGCGAGCGGCCCGCCGCCGGCAAGCCGTTCGGCAAGCGCGGGGTTGTCGCGCAACTTGTCTGCGGTCTTGACCAGCGTCTCGGTGCAGATGCTCGCGTCGAGATTGCCGTCGGCGTCATAGCCATATTGCAGGTCGAGGCCGCCAGCCGACTGCCGGTTGTCTTGCGGGAAGCCGACCGCATAGTCCTGCGGCATTTCCACCCAGATTGATTCCGTCGCCGGATCGTCCGGGTTTTCGCGCCCGTAGCGGAAGACCTCACCCGTGCCGGTATCGGCGAACCGGCTGTAGTCGTAGCGGTTTTCCACCGGGCCGCGCTGGGCCAGGTACATGAAGCCGCTGATGTCGAAAGCGATGTCGGTGACGGCGTGGCCGTTGTCGGCCTTGACCGTCAATTCCCAGCGCGGGTCGCCAGCAAAGCTGCCGTCGCGGGCAACGCCCACCGACCAGAGATCGGCCTTTTCAGCGACGGAATAATAGAGGCGGCCGCCGTGATAGGCGACGGACCAGACGCGACGCTCATCCTGCGTATAACCCCAGCTGTCGGGGTCCTCGCTGTCGAAGGCAGCATCCTCGATGTCCATCACCAAGCCATCGTCGGCAAGCGGGGCCAGCCCGTGCGCCGGGCGTCCGGCAACGCCATGGTCGAACCTGTCGACCAGCGTGCCGTTGGCGTCGATGCGGTGGATGAGACCGGTGTCGAGGTCGCTGGCGAAGAACTGGCGGCGGATAGTGTCGAAGGTGACGTCGCCGATGCCAGGGCCGCTGTTGGTTTCGAGGTCGGCGAATTTGCTGACCTGGCCGGTGATGCCGTCGATCTTCCAGATCGTGCCCGGTCCGCCACCGTTCTCGGTGCCGAACTGGCCGTCCATGAAGGTGGCGCCGGCAGCACCATGACGCTGCCGCTCGGGACGACCGTCCGCATCTTCGTCTGACGTGACGATGCGGGCGCCATGCAGCGAGGTGGCGCCGGCATAGAGGTTCGCAATGCCCGAGGGAGCACCGTCGCGTACCCCGTCGTCATAGGTGATGCCGAACACCTGGCCGATCTGCCCGGCCGTCACTTCGAAGGGCGGCGGCGTGAAGACGAGTTGGCCGGAGGCCCGCCCGCCCAGCCTTGAAACGTCAAAGACGCGCAAGGTTGCGCGCGTCGTGTCGATAAAGGTCTCGTCGACCGGGTCGACGCTGGGCGGCAGGCCCTCCTCAGGATCACGAATGACGGTACCGGAAAATCCGGTCACCGCCATCGAGCCTGGATAGATGATCTGCGTTTCCTGCGCCTGCACGGCACCGCCAAGCCACAGGATGATGGCGAGCGCCAACGCCGGAAAGCCGCTGGCTGTTTGCATCGCACGGCGCAAACGGCCAGCACGAGAGCGTACGAACGCGCCGTGGTCGCAAGACATGGAATTCCCCCCGCGGGCGACGGGAGAAACATCCGGTGTTTCCGCGCAAACCAGGGCAAGGCGCGACGTTCCGGCACGTTTTCCCTGATCGAATTTGTCTGCTTTCCTCGTGATCACGATATGCCGGCTCTTACGCATGGTCAACGGAACCAGCGGAACGCCTGGCATAGCGACCCCACCCCGAAAGCGGTGGTCGCGCTGAGACTGGATTTCCAGTCATGGCCTTTCCTTTCCAGGGCCGCACCACGCAGCGCATCTGGGTGTCAGTGCGAACCGACGCTGAAAGGTTCATGGGCCGGAGAACCCTGGCCGGGCCGAGAAAAGGATGTGTTGGATGCCTTGCGCAGAATGCTTGCGCGCCGCGCAGCCTGTTCTTATATACGCGCCAAGCCGTTCGGCGCCGGAATGCCGGTTGCCGAAGCGGAATTTCTTGTGAACAGGGGCTTTCGTCGGAACGCCTGTACGGGTCCTGAGAGCCTGCTTAGCGGAGAGATTAGAAAAATGGCAAAAGTAATCGGTATCGATCTGGGGACCACCAACTCCTGCGTCGCCATCATGGACGGCAAGGAATCGAAGGTCATCGAGAATGCGGAAGGCGCGCGCACGACCCCATCCATCGTCGCCATCAACAGCGACGGCGAGCGCCTCGTCGGCCAGCCGGCCAAGCGCCAGGCGGTCACCAATCCTGAAAACACCATCTTCGCGGTCAAGCGCCTGATCGGCCGCCGCTATGACGATCCGGTTACGGAAAAGGACAAGAAGCTTGTCCCCTACCAGATCGTCAAGGGCGACAATGGCGACGCCTGGGTCGAGGCCGGCGGCAAGAAGCAGTCGCCCAGCCAGATCTCGGCAATGATCCTGCAGAAGATGAAGGAAACGGCGGAAGCCTATCTCGGCGAGAAGGTCGAGAAGGCGGTCATCACCGTTCCGGCCTATTTCAACGACGCCCAGCGCCAGGCAACCAAGGATGCCGGCAAGATCGCCGGCCTGGAAGTGCTGCGCATCATCAACGAGCCGACCGCGGCCGCACTTGCCTACGGCCTCGACAAAAAGGAAGGCAAGACCATTGCCGTCTATGACCTTGGCGGCGGCACGTTCGACATTTCGGTGCTCGAAATCGGCGACGGCGTGTTCGAGGTGAAGTCGACCAATGGCGACACCTTCCTCGGCGGCGAGGATTTCGACATGCGTCTGGTCGAATATCTGGCGGCCGAGTTCAAGAAGGAACAGGGCATCGACCTGCGCAGCGACAAGCTCGCGCTTCAGCGCCTCAAGGAAGCGGCCGAAAAGGCCAAGATCGAGCTGTCGTCGACGACGCAGACCGAGATCAACCTGCCCTTCATCACCGCCGATGCCACCGGCCCCAAGCACCTGACGTTGAAGCTGACGCGGGCGAAGTTCGAGAGCCTGGTCGAGGATCTCGTCCAGCGCACGATCGAACCCTGCAAGGCGGCGCTCAAGGATGCCGGCCTGAAGGCCGGCGAAATCGACGAGGTCGTCCTGGTCGGCGGCATGACCCGCATGCCCAAGATCCAGGAGATCGTGAAGCAGTTCTTCGGCAAGGAGCCGCACAAGGGCGTCAATCCGGATGAGGTCGTCGCATTGGGCGCCGCCATCCAGGCCGGCGTGCTGCAGGGCGACGTCAAGGACGTGCTGTTGCTTGACGTGACGCCGCTGTCGCTCGGCATCGAGACGCTGGGTGGTGTGTTCACGCGGCTGATCGAGCGCAACACGACGATCCCGACCAAGAAGAGCCAGGTGTTCTCGACTGCCGAGGATTCACAATCGGCCGTGACCATCCGCGTCTTCCAGGGCGAGCGTGAAATGGCCGCCGACAACAAGGCGCTCGGCCAGTTCGACCTGGTCGGCATTCCGCCGGCGCCGCGTGGCGTGCCGCAGATCGAGGTCACTTTCGACATCGACGCCAACGGTATCGTCAACGTCTCGGCCAAGGACAAGGGCACCGGCAAGGAGCACCAGATCCGCATTCAGGCGTCTGGCGGCCTTTCGGACGCCGACATCGAGAAGATGGTGAAGGACGCCGAAGCCAATGCCGAGGCCGACAAGAAGCGGCGCGCGTTGGTCGAGGCCCGCAACCAGGCCGAGGCGCTGGTGCATTCCTCGGAAAAGTCGCTGAAGGAATATGGCGAGAAGGTTTCCGAGGCCGACCGCACGGCGATCGCCGATGCGATCACGGCGCTGAAGACCGCTGCCGAAGGCGACGACGCCGCCGAGATCGAAGCCAAGACGCAGGCGCTCGCCGAAACCTCGATGAAGCTCGGCCAGGCCATGTATGAGGCTTCGCAGAAGGAAGCCGCGGAAGCTGACGCCAAGGCGGACGCCGCCAAGGACAGCGACGTGGTCGACGCCGACTTCGAGGAAATCAACGAGGACGACGACGAGAAGAAGTCGGCCTAAGCGGCCTGCCGGCAGGTTTAGGCGCATGACCCCGAAATCGGAATCGATTTCCGGAAAGGATCATGCGCAAAAATCAAAGTGCTATAGCGTCCTTTGCGTGTCCAACAGGACGCGCGGCGCTGTAGTAAAGCCCGGCGTAAAGCCGGGCTTTTTTGCCACTCTGGCCGAAAAAGTGCGTGCCTGATCGAAAAAGTGCGGGCAAGCCCGTGTCAACACTGGCATCCCGGCTCCATCGCACCTAAATCGGAACAGCGTGCCGGCGAACGACGCAAAGTGCTTCAAGACGTTGAATATCCGGACTGCGGGAAAAGATGAAAGCTGATTTCTACGAAACGCTGGGCGTGCAAAAGGGGGCCGACGAGAAGGAGCTCAAGAGCGCTTTCCGCAAGCTGGCCATGCAGTTCCACCCCGATCGCAATCCCGGCGATCATGCCTGCGAGCACAAGTTCAAGGAAATCAACGAAGCCTACGAGACGTTGAAGGATCCGCAGAAGCGGGCGGCCTACGACCGTTTCGGCCACGCCGCCTTCGAACAGGGCGGCATGAACGGCGGCGCACACGGCTTCGGCGCCGGCGGTTTCGCCGACATCTTCGAGGATATTTTCGGCGACATGATGGGCGGGCGCCAGCGCCGCTCGTCAGGCGGACGCGAGCGCGGTGCAGACCTGCGCTACAATATGGAAATCACGCTGGAGGAGGCGTTTGCCGGCAAGACGGCGCAGATCCACGTGCCGGCCTCGATCTCCTGCATGGAATGCTCCGGCAGCGGCGCCAAGCCCGGCACCCAGCCCGTCACCTGCTCGATGTGCAACGGCCACGGCAAGGTGCGCGCCACGCAAGGCTTCTTCTCGATCGAGCGCACCTGCCCGCAATGCCAGGGACGTGGCCAGACCATCAAGGAGCCGTGCGCGAAATGCGCCGGCCAGGGCCGCGTCACCGAGGAGCGCTCGCTGTCGGTCAACATCCCGGCCGGCATTGAGGACGGCACCCGCATCCGCCTTGCCAATGAGGGCGAGGCCGGCCTGCGCGGCGGCCCGTCGGGCGATCTTTATATTTTCCTGGCGGTCAAGCCGCACGAATTCTTCCAGCGCGACGGCGCCGATCTCTACTGCAAGGTGCCGATCTCAATGACGACGGCTGCCCTTGGCGGTTCCTTCGAGGTGACGACGCTGGACGGCACCCAGACGAAGGTCAAGGTGCCGGAAGGCACCCAGAACGGCCGCCAGTTCCGCCTCAAGGGCAAGGGCATGCCGGTGCTGCGCCAGCACAATGTCGGCGATCTCTACATCCAGACCGCGGTCGAGACGCCGCAGAACCTATCCCGCCGCCAGCGCGAGCTGCTGGAGGAGTTCGAGCAGCTTTCCTCGAAGGATAATTCGCCGCAGTCGAGCGGCTTTTTCGCCCGCATGAAGGACTTTTTCGAGACCTTCAGCGAGCGCTGATGGCGACTCTCGCCAATCGGATGTAGAATACAACCGAGCGGAAGCTCCCCTAGCGTCATCAACACCTTATACCGGCGTCCGCCTTGCCTTGAAGCCCGTAGCTGCTAAGTAGCCACTCGGGGGACCGTTCAGGAGAACTTGCATGGCACATGGTCCCGGACTGCGAAAGACGCTGGCAGAGAAGTTCGACGACGAACTGAAGTTCTTCAAGGGCTGGATCGACAAGCCGAAGGCGGTCGGTTCGATCGTGCCGACCAGTTCCATCACGGCCCGCAAGATGGCCTCCGTCGTCAACCCGATGTCGGGCCTGCCGGTGCTCGAAGTCGGGCCCGGCACCGGTGTCATCACCCGAGCCATCCTCGCCCACGGCGTAAAGCCTGAAAATCTCTACGCAGTCGAATACTCCCCCGATTTCGTGCGCCATCTGCGCCAGCTCTATCCCGGCGTCAACGTCATTGAGGGCGATGCCTTCAATCTCGATGCGACGCTCGGCGACAAGAGCGGCCTGACCTTCGATTCTGTCATCTCCGGCGTGCCATTGCTCAATTTCCCGGTCGAACAGCGCGTCGCCTACGTCGAAAGCCTTCTCGACCGCATCCCGACAGGCCGCCCGGTCGTGCAGCTGACCTACGGCCCGCTGTCGCCGATCCCGCCCGGCCGCGGCGACTACACGGTCGAGCATTTCCATTTCGTCATCCGCAACATCCCGCCAACGCAGCTTTGGATCTACCGGCGCGGGGCGCATTAGGGTGTGCCGATATTCAGGTGAGACCGGCCTGCAAATGGCAGCTTCCTGCGCTTCCGGTGCTCACGTACTTCAAGTACGCTCCGCTCCGGTTCTCGGAACCAACCATTTTCGGCTCGGCCTGACCTGAATCTCAACACACCCTTCACTCATGTGCCCCCAAGATCCCTTTTCGATTTTTGCGCCGGTGCGTTGATTTGACAGATCCCTGGCTGTACCTGTCCGGGAACAAGGGGCCGATGGCAGTGATCGCGAAAATTCTCGTCTTCGCCGGTTCGATTCGCTCTGGCGCCTACAGCGGCAGGACCGCCGATGTGGCGCAGAAGGAACTCGCCCTGCAGGGCGCCGAGGTGACCCGCATCTCGCTTGCCGACTATCCGCTGCCGATCCTCGACGAGGATCTGGAAAAGGAGAAAGGCATTCCCGAGAACGCCATCAGGCTTGCCCGGCAAATCGTCGCCCATGACGGGTTGCTGATCGCGACGCCCGAATATAACGGCTCGATCCCGCCGCTGCTCAAGAATACCATCGACTGGGTGAGCCGGGTGCGCACGGATGGCGGGCGGTCGTTCAGGCCGTTCACCGGCAAGCCCGCCGGCCTTTGTTCGTCTTCCAAAGGACATTTCGCCGGGGTACGCTGCATCAACCACCTGCGCGCCGTGCTGGTGCGCTGCCAGATGGAGGTGGTGACGCCGGAGTGCTCTGTCCCGGAGGGCGGCAACGCCTTCGACGAGGACGGGAATTTCAGGGACGAGCGACTGCACAGATCGATGGAGCACCTATGCCGCACGCTGATCGAAACCTCGCGCCTGCTGTCGACGCGGATCGAGGCGTGATCCGGAAGCGCGCCAGCACCATGCAAGACAGGCTGATCGTCGGCCTCGACGTGCCGACGCTGAAGGACGCCGAGACGGTGGTGCGCGAGCTCGACGGGGTCGTCTCCTTCTACAAGATCGGCTATCAGCTCGCCTTCGCCGGCGGCCTCGACTTCGCCCGCGAGCTCGCCAGCGGCGGCACCAGGATCTTCCTCGACATGAAGCTGCTCGACATCGACAACACGGTAGCCAAGGGCGTCGAGGCCATTGCCAGGATGGGCATGACCATGCTGACGCTGCACGCCTATCCGAAGACGATGAAGGCAGCGGTCGCGGCCGCCAGGGGCAGCGATCTCTGCCTGCTTGGCGTCACCGTGCTGACCTCGATGGACGAGCGGGACGTGATCGACGCCGGTTATGAGCATGACCCGCATACGCTGGTGCTGAGGCGCTCCGAGCAGGCGCTGCATGCCGGCATGGGCGGCATCGTCTGCTCGGCCGAGGAAGCGGAGGCGGTGCGCCGGATCGTCGGCCCCAACATGGCCGTCGTCACGCCGGGGATACGGCCCAAGGGCAGCGACCATGGCGACCAGAAACGCGTCGTCACGCCGGCGCAGGCGATCCGCAACGGCTCCAGCCATCTCGTCGTCGGCCGGCCGATCGTCAGCGCCGCCGACAGGCGAGCGGTCGCGGAAGCAATTCTTGACGAAATGCGCTCGGCCTAACAATTCGGAGAACAAGCATGCCGAAGGGATACTGGATCGCCCGCGTCGATGTGCGCGATGCGGAAGGCTACAAGGACTATGTCACTGCCGCCAAACCGGCTTTCGATCGTTTCGGCGCGGTTTTCCTGGCACGAGGCGGTGCGCATGAAAAAGCAGAAGGGCCGGGCCGCGACCGCAACGTGATCATCGAGTTTCCGTCATTGGCTGCGGCGCACGATTGCTATCGCTCGCCCGAATACCAGCGCGCCGTCGCGATCCGGCAGAGGGTGGCCGACGGCGAGATCGTGCTGGTCGAAGGGGTCTAGTTTAGTTCAGCGGCCACTGCCGTACCGTCGCGAACGTGCCCGCGGCGTTCAGATCGAATGCAGGATGTAAAGCTTGCGCGTTTTCTCATGGATGGTCCATTCGCCCTCCCAGCCAAGCGGCAGGACGAGCAATTCGCCGGGTCCGACATCTTTGGCTGCGCCACCAGGACCGTGCAGCGTCACGCGGCCGGACACGATGTGGCAAATCTCGGAATTCGTGTCACGGCGCGCGGTGAACCGGCCTTGCGAACATTCCCAGACACCGACTTCGATCTTGCCATCCTCGGAAGTCCAAAGCGTGTTGGATGCTTCCATCTGATCGCCTTCCAGCGAGGTGGGCTTCGGCTGGGGCTCACCGAGGTCGATATGCGCCAGGTGGGCGAAGGTCTTGAAGTCGATCATTGCTAAATCCTCGAAGTGATGCGGGTCAGTGCCCGGTGATGCGATCGGCCAGGGCGGCCAGCCGCGACGTGCGCGGCAGCCCCTTTGCTTCCCGCTCGTCGGCAATTCGATAGAGCTGATACATCGAATGGACGCCAAGCCAGCGCAGCGGCTCTGGCTCCCACTTGCGCACGGTTCGATTGACCCAGGGAAGCCGCGTCAACTCGGTGTCGTTGCCCAGCAGCAGATCGCGCAGAGTGCGCCCCGAGAGGTTCGAGGTGGAAACGCCGAGGCCGACATAACCGCCGGCCCAGCCTATTCCGGTCTGCCTGTCAAAGCCCACCGTCGTGCACCAGTCGCGCGGCACGCCCAGCGTTCCACACCACGCATGGTCGAGCTTGAGCCCCTTGGTCTGCGGCAGAAGCGTCGTCAGGATTTTATGCAGATTGTCGATCGTCGCCTGCTGGGTGACGCCTCGAACGTCGGTCTTCGAGCCGAACCGATAGGGCACCCCGCGCCCGCCCATGGCAATGCGTCCTTCCCGGGTGCGCTGGGCGTAGCAGTAAGTGTGCGCGGCGTCGCCGAGCACCTCGTAGCAATCCCAGCCGATTTCGCTCCACAGCTTGTCGGAAAGCGGCTCGGTGACCACGATGGCGCTGTTGAGCGCCAACCACAGTCTTTCGTGGCCGGCGATTCCCGCGGTAAAACCCTCGGTCGCCCGCACGATCTTTTCGGCCCGCACCACGCCCCGGTTGGTTGCGACCTTGCCGCTCTCGATCGACAGCACGGTCGTCTGTTCGTAGATCGGGATGCCGAGCCGCTCCACTGCCCTGGCGAGCCCCTGCACCAGCTTTGCGGGCTGAATCCGCGCAACCTTCTTGATGACGAAGGCGCCGCGGGCGTTGTGTACCGCTATGCGCCGACGCATCTCGGCTGCATCGATATACCCGACGCGCTCGTCGGTCAGCGCCCAGGATCTGGCATGGGCATACATCGCCTTGGCGCGCTGCTCCTGCGCCTCGTTGGTTGCGACCAGCAGTTCGTCGGTGCGACGAATGTCGGCGTCGATGCCTTCAGCTTCCGCAACCGATATGACCTCGTTCACTGTGCCCGTCATTGCCGCCTGCATGGCGATGACTCCAGCGCGCGAGGTTGCCTCCTCATATTTTTCGCGCGACCATGAGAAGCCGCCGGACAGCCAGCCGCCATTGCGCCCCGAAGCACCGAAGCCGGCGAACTCCTTCTCGATGACGACAATATTGAGATGCGGGGCTGCCTGCTTCAGATAATAGGCGGTCCAAAGGCCGGTGTAGCCGGCCCCGACGATACAGACGTCGGCCACGATATCGCCCTGCAGCGGCGGCCGATAGCCGGGCACGCCGCCGATGTCGGCATACCAGAATGAAACGTCGCCGTTCTTCTTCACGTCCATTGTCGCGATTTTTCCCAGACAGGATTTTAGGTCAGCGTGAAATCGGCATTCTCGTCGTCGGCCAGCAGCTTCACGTCGTTGCCCGCGAATACGAGGTCGACCTCGTCGCCGATGGCGAAGGTTTCGGCCTCCAGCGTCGAGCGCACGATCGCCTTCGAGGTGTCGGCCAGCACGACCTCGTATTTGGAGCCAGATCCGAGATAGATGGCCTCGCCGATGCGCCCGGGCAGGGTGTTTCGATCTTGTCCGCCCTTTCCCCGCCTGGCGAGGCTCAGCTTCTCCGGCCGCAGCAGCATCACCGGCTTGGCGCCGTCGGCAAGGCGTTTGGCGGCGGCCACTTTCCGTCCGGCTACGTCGATGGCGGTCTCGTTGCCGGAGGTGGAGGCTGCACCACGCAGTATCGTCGAGTCGCCGACGAACTTTCCGACGAACAACGTCTCGGGCTCGTCGTAGAGTTGGCGACCGGTGCCGATCTGCTCGATGCGTCCCTGGTTGAACACGGCGATGCGGTCCGAGAGGACCAGGGCCTCCTCCTGATCGTGCGTGACGTAGACGAAGGTGGTGCCCAATTCCCTGTGGATCCGTTTGATCTCGAGCTGCAGCCATTCACGCAGCTTCTTGTCGAGTGCGCCGAGCGGCTCGTCCATCAGGAGCAGCGGCGGGTCGAATACGATGGCACGGGCCAGCGCGACGCGCTGCTGCTGTCCGCCGGAGAGCTCGCTGGGGAAGCGGTGGCCGAAATCGGCCATCCTCACCATGTCCAGCGCCTTGCGCACCCGGGCCGCGCGATCGGGATTGGCGATGCCGCGCAGGGTCAGCGGATATGCGACGTTCCTGCTCACCGTCATATGCGGGAACAGCGCGTAGTGCTGGAAGACGACGCCGATATTGCGTTTGTGCGCCGGTACGCCGATGACGCTTTTGCCGCCGACATCAAGCGAACCCGAGCTGACTTCGGTGAAGCCGGCGATGACGTTGAGTGTGGTCGTCTTGCCCGAACCGCTGGGTCCGAGCAGCGTCATGAACTCCCCCGGCTCGATGCGCAGCGAGACCTTGTCGAGGGCGATGAAGCTGCCATAGTGTTTGCTGACGGATTTGAGATCTATGGCTGCGCCGCGGGTCGATGGTGAGGCCATGTCAACGTTTCCCCTGTCTCGAACCGATCAGCAGCCCCGCCCCGATCACCAGCGACGTCACGATGAAGAGCAGCGTGCCCACTGCCGCAACGGTGGGGTCGGCGTCCCGGGTGATGCTCGAGAATATCTGGACCGGCAGTGTCTTCAGATACGGGCTGGTGATGAACAGCGCGACGATGATCTCGTCGAATGAGGTCACGAACGCAAACAGCAGTCCCGACAGGATGCCCGGCGCGATCAGCGGCAAGGTCACCGTCCTGAACGCCGTCAGCCGGGTCGCGCCGAGGCTGGCCGCAGCAGTCTCCAGCCGTTTGTCGAAGACTTCCAGGCTGGCGGAGACGGCGATGATGACGAAAGGAACGGCGAGCATCGTGTGGGCCAGCACGAAGCCGGTCATGGTGCCGACCAACCGCGTATCGAGATAGACCGCGTAGATTCCGACGGCGAGCACCACCCCCGGCACGACCATTGGCGTGATCAGCAGCGCGCGCAGCACGCCGCTGACGCGACTTTTCATGCGATCGAGGCCGAATGCCGCCAGCGTGCCGATGACGGTGGCGAACAGCGCCGTGACGACGGCGACCTTGAGCGAGCCGACCAGGCTCGCCGACCATTCGGGGTTGGTGAAAAAGTTCTGGTACCACTGCCAGGAAAAGCCGGATGGCGGAAAGGCCAGCGACTTCTTGTCGTTGAACGACATTGGCACGACGACGATTGTCGGTGCGACCAGCCAGACCGCGACCAGCAGGCAGTACAGACCGAGCAGGATTCGACCGGGCTGTTTCATCAGCGTCTCGAGCCCATCTTGTGCGGTTGACGCGACAGCGGTGCTGCGAGCGCGAGCAGGACGAAGGTGGCGATCAACAGCACCACACCCATCGCACCGCCGCGGCCCCAGTTGAGCAGGCTGAGCACCTGGTTCTGGATCAGGGTCGAGAGCATGGTCGACCGCGGACCACCGAGCAGCGCCGGGGTGATGTAGAACCCGAGTGCAAGAATGAAGACAATGATGGCGCCCGCGTAGACGCCCGGAAGCGAGAGCGGCAGATAGACTTGGGCAAAGGCGCGCGCCGGGCTCGCGCCGAGGCTCCGTGCCGCCTGCATGAGCCGCAGGTCGATCGTCTTCATCACCGAATAGAGCGGCAGGATCATGAACGGCAACAGCACCTGCGCCATGCCGATCACCACGCCTGTCTGCGTGCGGATCAGCTTGACCGGGCTGAGGCCGACTGCCCTGATGACGGAGTTGATCACGCCGGAATCCTGCAGCAGGATGACCCATGCCAGAGTGCGCACGACGCCGCTCACCCAGAACGGCACCAGCACGCACAGGATGAGGATGAGCCGCATCCTGGGTCCGACCGCGGTCATCACATAGGCATAGGGATAGCCGGCAATGAGACATACCAGCGTCACCCAGGCGGAGATCGCGAAGGTCCGCTGAAGCACGGTCAGATTGACCGGTGTGCCGAAGAACCAGGCATAGTTCTGCCATCCCCATTGCGGCTCGGAAAAGCTGCGCAAGGTGACGATGGCGAGCGGCAGGCCCAGGCAGATGACGAGCAGCAGCAGCGCCGGCGCGACGAGCCAGAAAGCCTGTCCACGAAACCAGCGCCGCCGGTCGTCTGCCGCGACAGCCGGAACAGTGTCCCGGCTGTCGATTGCTCTCGTTGCCACGGCGGCGGACCTAATTGCCGGCCATCAACCCATTCCACTTTTCGTTCGCCACCTCGAAGTTCTCCACCCAGAACTTGATGTTCTGCTGATAGCCAAGCTTCAGCTTGTCCGGCGTGTTGGTCATGAACGCCGCGGTGATCTCGTCCACTTCGGGCTTCGCGTCCTTGTGGATCGGGGTATACGAGGTGGTTTTTGCAAGCGTCTCCTGCGCGCTCTTGCCAAGATAGGCGTTGATCAGCGCATGCGCCGCGTCGGGGTCCTTGACGCCCATCGGAATGGTCATCTGATCCATCACCACCAGCCAGTCCTGCCACGCCGGCGTGTACTTCGCGCCGTTCTTCACCGCGGTCATGGCACGTCCGGTCCACATCGCGATCATGTCGGCTTCGCCGGATTCGGCGAGCTGCTGGGAATCGGCGCCGGTCTTCCAGAAGATCGTGTCCGGGCCAAGCGATTTCACCTTCTCGATAGCCTTGTCGATATCGGCCACCGTCATGTTTTCGACCGACCCGCCGGCGGCGAGCAGTGCCTGCTCGATCATGCCGCCGGACAGATCGCCGCTGCCCTCCAGGGCGCGCGAGCCCGGGAATTTCTCGATGTCGAAGAAATCCTTCCAGCTCTTGGGCGGGTTATCCTTGTACTTTTCGGTGTTGTACATCAGCACCACGCCATAGTTCATGGCCGGCACGCTGCATTCGCTGGTCTGGCCCTCCGGAATGTTGGACGTATCGATCTTTGAGAAGTCCAGCTTCTGGAACAGCTTGCCGCAATAGACATAGGGTGGGAAATCGCCGGTATCGACAACGTCCCAGGTGACATTGCCGGACTCGACCTGCGCCTGCAATTTCGAGATCTCGGTTGGCCCGTCGCTGAGCAGCGTCACGCCTGATTTGTCGACGAACTCTTTCAGCGCGGCGATCTGACCATCCTGATAAATGCCTCCATACGAGACGAAGGTAAGCGTCTTGCCCTTCAGCGAGCCCTCTGCCACCTCGCCCGCCACCGGCTTGCTCTGCGCAAGCGCTGCTGTGGTGATCATCAGCAGCCCGAGCGCGGCCACCTGTCCGATCTTGGTCTTCATGTTTTATCTCCCATTTATGTGCACCCGCATTACTTCGGTCCGCCCGGCTGCGAGCCTTGTCCGGGCGTGTATCGATTGAGTTCCGCCGCGCCACTGGTCGGAGGGGCTATGATCCAGAGCACCTGCGCCGGCGTCTTGCCGATATTCTCTGTACGATGCGGCGTCGAGGTGGCGTATTCGATGCTGTCGCCTTCGTTCATGACGAAGCGCTCGTCTGCCAGCGTCAGCTCGACAGTGCCCTTCAGGACGACGAACATCTCGTGCTTGCCGCCATGCGTGTAAGCTTCGTCGCCGGTCGAGCCGCCGACGTCGAACTCCCCCGAATAAACCTCGAATTCATGGATCGGCCGACGCGACAGCAGCGTCTTTCGGCAACCGTGGCTGATCGGCAGCAGGGGGCGGTCGGCTCTGGTAAGCACCTTGTGGAACCCACCTTCAGTCTGCTCGAACAGCTCGTTGATGCCGAGATCCAGGGCTGCCGCGATCCGCATCAAGGTGCTGGCACTGGCGCCGCTCAGATTGCGCTCGAGCTGGCTGATGAAGCTCGCCGTCGTGCCGACCATGTCAGCCAGCTGGCGAAGCGAAATGCGTCGGGCCATGCGAATGGCCTTGATCCGGCCGCCGACATGCTTGGCCTTGCCCGCTTCCGTCGTCGCCAGCGCGGCTACCTCCGGGAATGTCGCAGGGTCGACTTTCACCGAGTGCCTCCTTCACTTAACACCCTATTAAGTGAAATGTCGGAACGCAAGCCGTTTGTCGAGGCACGGTCCTGGCCCGTCGGCGCGGCTGCGTACGCGGGCGCTGCTCATTTCGTGGGCGAGGCGAAAAAACGGCTCGCGGCGGTCGCGGCCATCGCATCGGCGAGGCCCATCTGCCATTGCGTGCGGCAATAGGCGCGGAAATCGAAGCAAGGCAGGCCCGGGCAGACCTCGAACTCGATGAGGTGGATGCTATCGTCGGCTTCGATCCGGAAATCGACGGAAAACACATCCCGCAGGCCAAGCCCGGCGATCAGGCTTTGCGCGATCCGTCGGATCCTTGCATCGGCTCGCGGCTGGCTGGCGGCAACCGGCAGCAGCACCGGCTCGGCATATGTTCCCGCCGCCCTGGCAGCCTCGCCGGTGTCGCCGTAGAGCGCCAGGCTGTCTTCCATTGTCTGGAAATCACTTCCCGACTCGACAAAGACGATGCCGAGCGCTTCGACGCCGGTGTCCGGCTTCAGACCGAGAAAACTGGCGCGCGCATTGCGCCCGGTGACGTAAGGCTGCACGACGACATCGTCGCGATAGGCAGCGAAGACGCGCCGGCTAAGCTCAAGCGCGTGGCCGAGATCTCTGCTGCGCGAATCCGGCCAGATGCCAATCTTGGCGCCGAGCCGGCTCGGCTTGACGAACCAGCCGGCTGGCGAAGCCGGTGGCTCGACCAGCCAGCGTCCGTCGCGTGCCAAACCGGATTGCGGCACCGGCAGGCCAAGTGCGCCGAGCACGGCGCCGGAGCGGAACTTGTCCTGGCAGAGCGCAAACAGCGCATCATCGGCGCCGAGCAGCTTCAGGCCGTTCAGCCTTGCCAGCGCCGGCGCCGCACCGCCACGGAAATAGGCGATGCCGTCAGTCAGCGTCCACACCAGCGTCGTCTTCGGATCCTCACCGGCAAGCAGATTTGCGGCATCGTCGAGCGCCACCGGCGCGAAGGACAGGCCGCGCGTCTGGCAGGCTGCGGCCAGCGCGTCGAACTCAGGGGCGATGTCGGTCGATTGCGCCAGATAGGAGGCGATTTCGGCGGCGCGCCCCGGCACGTGGCCATCGGCAACCAGCCGCTCGAAGCAGGCGTTTTCCGGCTCGTAGACTAGGATCAGCTTCGGCCCGCGGCTTGACATGGCATTAACGATTCCTGGCGATGAACGGGCCTGGCAGTGCGACTGCCTACCATCGCATGGCGGATGTATCAGGCTTTCGCGAAATCGACGTCAGCCTAGGCGATCAGCACGCGCGGCTCGAAGCGGCCGTTGACCGGAATGTCGAGCAGAAACGTCATGCCGGCTTGCGGATCCAGCAGGCGCTGTTTCTCATCCTTGCCCGACCAGGCGGAGGTGACCGCCAGCCGGTCGGCATTCCTGCCGACAAAGGCCGGGCAGGACGGCTGCGTCACCGGCATCGCGACCGAACGGATGAGCTTGCCGTCAGGCCCGTAGGCTTCAACGACGCTGCCGCCCCAGCAGGCGTTCCACAGGACACCGTCGCGATCGAGCACCGAACCGTCGATATAGCCCTTGGCCTTGCGGTGATCGACGAAGATTTTTGGCTCGCCAGCCGGCAGGCCGGTCGCCGGATCGCAGCCGACGCGCATCAACAGGCCGGTGCTGGTATCGGTGTAATGGGCAACGGTTCCGTCTTCGGAAAAACAGATCGAGTTCGACACCGTGATGCCTGAATAGAGCCGGCGCAATTCACCTCTGAAGAACCAGTAGATCGAGCCAGCGGCCTTTGCCTCGCCCTTGCCCATCGTGCCGACCCAAAAGGCGCCGCAGGGATGGACGCGCGAATCGTTCGAGCGCGTCGCCGGATTGTCGGCCTCGATGGCCGTATGCAGCGTCATTTTGCCGGTCGCCACGTCGCGGACATGCAGGCCGGTTTCGGTGGCGATCAACTGTCTTTTGTCGTCGACGACGGCGATCGCGCTGGCCATTTGGCCAAGCTCGTGGATTTTGACGGCACCGCCGGACAGGGGCTTTTCCAGAAGTTGGCCGTTGACGATGTCGAACCAGTAGAGCGTTTCGGTGGCGGGGTCATAGCTCGGGCCTTCGCCGAGTTGACAGACATGGTCGGAAAAAACCGAAACGATGGCTTCGCTCATGGCGCTGCTCCAAACGCTGCATCCCAGGCCGCGACTGCGGCCTGCGCCCGCGTTGCCACCTCGTCGACGCTCATACCAGGCTTGAACAGGCTGGAGCCGAGGCCGAAGACGCTGACACCGGCCGCCTTGTAGCCGGCCAAGTCCTTCTCCGACACGCCGCCGACCGCGCCGACCAGCGTCTCAGCCGGCAAAACGGCGCGCATCGCCGCGATCCCGGCCGCGCCGAGCACGCTGGCCGGGAAGAATTTCAGCGCCGAGGCGCCGAGCCGGATGGCTTGGAAGGCTTCGGTCGGCGTGAATACGCCCGGCATCGTCACCATCCCGTAATTCATGGCGCGACCCATGACCTCCGTATCGATGTTGGGGCTGACCAGCAGCCGCCCGCCGGCCTTGTTCAGTCCGTCGACATCGGCTGCGGTCAACACAGTCCCCGCGCCGACCAATGCCGTCGCCGGCAGCGCCTCAACAATTCTCGCGATGGAGACAAACGGATCCGGCGAATTGAGCGGCACTTCGATCGCTTCGATGCCGGCCTCGAAGATCGCCCGGCCGACGGCCACCGCCTCGTCCGGCTTGAGGCCGCGCAGGATGGCGACAAGCCCGCGCTCGAGCTTCGGAAACGATGCGGTCTCGGTCATGCGGCAACTCCGCTTCCAGTAATCATGCCATTTTTGCGCGCCGCCTCGATGAGGCCGGCACGCACCGCCTCGTCGGCATCGACGGCTCTCACCGCAAGCCCGGCAAGACCGAGCGCCTCAGTGTAGAGGGTGCCGAGCGCGCCGGATGCGACCAGCACGATCGACGCCGCGCCTTTTCGATAGCGGCGGCTGGCCGAGGCGATCTCGCCGCCGATCAGCAGGCCGGACAGGCAAGCAGCGGCATCGTCGGGTTTCAGGTCCTGCAATAGGCCCGCAGCGCGGATCGAGAACAGCCTCGATGTGACATCGCCGCCCTCGGCCAGCGCGATCTCGCACCAGCGCTGGAAAAACGGATTGCCTGGTGCAACCGGCTTGGGCTGCTCGCCCAGCGAATGGCGCAGGATCGAATGCGCCGCCAGCACCGAAAACAGCTCGCCGGTCGGCCAGGTGCCAAAACCGGCAACGGCGCCGTCCTCGACCAGCACCCATTTGGAGTGGGTGCCGGGCATGCAGACGAGATGGCGGCTTGTTGCCGGCAAACCGGCGCCGGCAAGCTGCGTTTCCTCGCCGCGCATGACGTCGGGCGCGTCGGCCTGGCGCTGGGCAAGGCCCGGCACGATGCGGATGTCGCGGCGCTGGCCGGGAACGCGCGCAGCACCGGCAAGGATGGCGCCGATCGGCGCCGGCACGCTGACATAGGGCGCCTCCAGCCAGCCTTGGCGAGAGCCGGCCATGCCGCAGATGATCACGGGCATCGCTTCCGGCGCGCCCATCGCCGCCAGATGTCCTTCGAGGATGGTCGAAAACCCGGCCGCCTGCGCGGTGATCAGCCCGTCGTCGCCGCGACGCTCGGCAAGGACGTTTCCGGCCTCATCGACCAGCCAGACCCTGAGACGGGTGGTGCCCCAATCGACGGCGGCCACAGAAGGCACGTTGCTCGCTGAGTTCACAGGAAGCCCCCGTCGACGATCAGCATCTGCGCGGTCAGCATGCGCGAAGCGTCCGACGCCAGGAACAGCACCGTGCCGACGACGTCTTCCGGCTGCATCACCTGCTTGATGCATTGCTTGGCCACGTGGGCGGCGAGCGCCTGTTCGGTGACCCAGAGCTGCTTCTGCCGCTCGGTGATCACCCAGCCGGGTGCGATCGCATTGACGCGAATGCCGTCGGCGCCGAGCTTGCCGGCAAGCCCCTTGGTCAGGCCGACGATCCCGGCCTTGGCGGCGGTATAGGCCGGCATGTCGGGGTGATTGATTAGGAATGACGTCGACGTGAAGTTGATGATCGAGCCGCCGCCGGCGCGCTTCATGCCCGGCGCCACCGCCTGTGCGGAGAAGAAATGCGGACGCAGGTTGACCGCCTGGTTGTTGTCCCAGAACTCCACGGTGACGTCTTCCACCGCGTGGCGATCGTCAAGTGCTGCATTGTTGACCAGCACGGTGACGTCGCCATGCGCCTCTGCCGCCCTGGCGGCCGAAGCCCGCAGCGCCTCGACGTCGCGTATGTCGGTCTTGAGATAGAGGGGGCGGCGGCCGAGATCCTTTTCGATGCGGTCGGTCAGCGCCAGGCTCGGGGCGTCGGCGATGTCGATGAAGGCGACCTTTGCCCCCTGGCGGGCAAAACCCTCGGTCAGCGCCGCGCCAATTCCGGAGCCGCCGCCGGTGATCAGCACCGAAGCGTCCTCAAGGTCGGCAAAGCGCGCCGATGGCATCATTTTTTTCTCCCTGCGCATGACCCCGAAAATCAGTTGCGATTTACGGAAAGGATCATGCGCAAAATCAAAGTGCTACAGCGTCGTTTGCGCGTCCAAAAGGACGCGCGGCGCTGTAGGCTCGGTCGGCGCGCATCCTAGCCAGCCCGGTCGGGGGAGCAAGGGAGAAAAAACAAATTCGCGGGCTTATGTCTGACAAGTCGCTCGTCAGATCGCCTTGACGCGCAAGGTGCCACGGAGGGAATTTCTAGCCGAGCGTGGCATCGAAACCCGACCGCCCCGCCGAAACGGGAATCGTTGCCGCCGGCGCAGCCGAACTGACAAGGCGCTCCGCCTGCGCCTCATCGAGGCCCAGCAGGCAATGCTCAAAATGTCGCGATTGGCAGATGACCGGGGAGGTTGTAAGGGCAAGCAGCCCATCCGATCCGCCGGAGATCCGCCATGCCCCTGAAAATCGCTGTCCAGATGGACCACATTTCCACCGTCTCGATTGCCGGCGACACGTCGTTTGCGCTGTCGCTGGAAGCGCAGCGGCGCGGCCACCAGCTGTTCCATTATACGCCCGACCGGCTGTCGCTGCGCGACGGCAAGGTGTTTGCCGGCGTCGAGGAAATGCAGGTCCGCGACGAGAAGGGCAATCACTATTCGCTCGGCGAGAAAGTGCGGACCGACCTGTCGGAGATGGACGTCGTCCTGCTCAGGCAGGACCCGCCGTTCGACATGAACTACATCACCACGACGCATATGCTCGAGTGCATCCATCCCAGGACGCTGGTGGTCAACGACCCGGCCTGGGTGCGCAACAGCCCGGAAAAGATCTTCGTCGCCGAGTTTCCCGACCTGATGCCGGAAACGCTGATCACCAAGGACAGCCAGGAGGTTGCCGCCTTCCGCAGGGAGTTCGGCGACATCATCGTCAAGCCGCTCTACGGCAATGGCGGCGCCGGCATCTTCCACCTTCACGAGGCCGATCGCAACCTCGCCTCGCTGCTCGAAATGTTCGGCCAGATGTTCCGCGAGCCCTACATCGTTCAGCGTTATCTGAAGGAGGTGCGAGCCGGCGACAAGCGCATCATCCTGATCGACGGCGAGCCGGTCGGCGCCATCAACCGGGTGCCGGCCGAGACTGATTCCCGCTCCAACATGCATGTCGGCGGCCGCGCCGAAAAAACGGAACTAACGGAGCGCGAACGCGAGATCTGCGCCCGCATCGGCCCGTCGCTGAAAGAGCGCGGTTTTATCCTCGTCGGCATCGACGTGATCGGTGACTACATGACCGAGATCAACGTGACGTCGCCGACCGGCGTGCGCGAGGTGCAGCGTTTTGGTGGCGCCGATATCGCCAGCCTGTTCTGGGATGCGGTTGAGGACAAGCGCAAGTAGCGTCCATGCTTGGCGGAACAGCGGCTTTCCGATCCGTAGCCGATGCGGCGCCATCAAGGCACAACGTTCGATTGTTCCCGTAATGTTCTTGCCTTTGCGCAAAATCTGTGGTTGTCTCAGATGACGCCGTTCGCGGCATGATCGCATGGGCTTCGGGCGAGCCCATGTCCGGGGGCAGAAAAATGGTTGCGCGGGTCCGCACGGTCGCTTTCCAGGGCATCGAGGCCGTGCCGGTCGACGTGCAGGTGATGATCGCGCCGGGCAAGGTCAACATGCACATCGTCGGCCTCGGCGACAAGGCGGTGGCCGAAAGCCGGGAGCGGGTGCAGGCGGCGCTGCACGCATCGGGCCTGTCGATGCCGTCGAAGAAGGTCACCGTCAATCTGGCGCCTGCCGACCTGCCCAAGGAAGGCAGCCATTACGATTTGCCGATCGCGCTTGGCCTGATGGCGGCGCTTGGCGCCATTCCAGGCGACATGCTGGCCGGCTACGTCGTGCTTGGCGAACTGTCGCTCGACGGCACCATCGCCGCGGTGGCCGGCGCGCTGCCGGCGGCGATCGGCGCCAATGCCGAAGGCAAGGGCCTGATCTGCCCTTTCGCCTGCGGCCCGGAAGCGGCGTGGGCCGGCAAGGATTTCGACATTCTGGCGCCGCGCAGCCTGATCGCCATCGCCAATCATTTTCGCGGCACGCAGGTGCTGTCGCGGCCGGAGGCCGGTATTCATGCCTCGGCGCGCGACCTGCCGGATCTTGCCGACATCAAGGGCCAGGAGACCGCCAAGCGGGCACTCGAAGTGGCGGCGGCCGGCGGCCACAATCTGCTGATGATCGGTCCGCCAGGATCGGGAAAATCGATGCTGGCGCAGCGGCTGCCGTCGATCCTGCCGCCGCTGGCGCCGCGGGAATTGCTCGAAGTCTCGATGATCGCCTCGGTGGCCGGCGAGCTTGGCGAAGGCAAGCTGACCGACCGGCGGCCGTTCCGCGCGCCACACCATTCGGCCTCGATGGCGGCGCTGGTCGGCGGCGGCCTGCGCGTGCGGCCAGGCGAGGCCTCGCTGGCCCATCACGGCGTGCTGTTCCTCGACGAGTTTCCCGAATTCTCGCCGCAGGCGCTCGACGCGCTGCGCCAGCCGCTGGAGACCGGCGACTGCATGATCGCCCGCGCCAATCATCGCGTCACCTATCCGGCGCGCATCCAGCTGGTCGCGGCGATGAACCCGTGCCGCTGCGGCATGGCCGGCGAGCCGGGCTATCGCTGCCTGCGCGGCGACCGCTGCCGCACCGACTACCAGGCGCGCATTTCCGGCCCACTGCTCGACCGCATCGATCTCCGGATCGAGGTGCCGGCGGTCTCGGCCAGCGATCTGATCCGGCCGGACCGGGCGGAGAAAAGTGCCGATGTGGCGCTGCGCGTGGCCCGCGCGCGGACAACCCAGCGCGAACGTTTCGAGCGGCTCGGCGCGACCTCCGTCACCACCAACGCGCACTGCTCACCCTCGGTCATCGAGGAGATCGCGATGCCGGATGCATCAGGCCTGTCACTGCTCAGGGATGCCAGCGAAAAGCTCGGCTTTTCGGCGCGGGCCTATCACCGGGTGCTGAAAGTGGCGCGGACGCTGGCCGATCTCGAGGCCAGCGAGACTGTCGGCCGCATCCATGTGGCCGAGGCGATTTCGTACCGCATGAGTTCGGAGCGAATGGCGCAGGCGGCGTGACGTTCCCCTCCCCCTTGAGGGCCCTTGAGGGGAGGGTGGCCGCGAAGCGGCCGGGAGGGGTCGCCGAGGAGACGCTCGGCCTGCCACATTCAAAACCGACCGGGGTGCGGGGGCGTTGCGATGACCCTTATCTCAAGGCACATCGTCAGAATTGCTACGCAGCCTGATCGCTATCGCCAGTCATTTCGGCGGCAGCTACTTAACCGGGATCATGAGATGTGCGTAGGGAGTGCCCGCCCACATCACATATGGCCTGGACGTGTCAGGCTTGGGGTCCGCCGGATAGCCCTGCATCATGTCCATTGCATTGACGACCATCACGTGCGGGCCGGTCTCTATCCAATTGTTGCCTTCCTCGGGCTTCGTCGCAAAAGGATCGGTGTTGCTGCCGTCGCTGCCGCCGGCCAGCATATACATGAAGCCGACCTTGCCCTTGGGCGGTTCCTTCTTTTGCATCCACGCCATTGCCCATTCCATCGAGTTGGCATCGCCACACATTGGATCCGGGCCAGGCGTGGCCGGGTGGTCCGGCATGCACCAGAAGCCGTTTGTACCCTCGCGCAGCGTGCGCATTGCGCCCTTGTCATCCATGGCGTGGATCGCAGCGCCGCTTGCCACAGCGGGGGGTGCGGCGGACTCAGCGCTCTTGATCATCGCAGCGTCATCGGCGGCTGCGCCTTGCATCGCAAACAAACTGCCCGCCGCCAAAAGGGCAGCGACCGTCAGAAGCCGTTTCATGGCCGTTCTCCGGTTTTGAGTTGATCTTGTACATGATGTCGGACGCACGGCCTCCCAGAGCCGTTTGTCGGTGATAAAGTCGTAGCAGATCGCATGCACCGGGACAATGACGCTTTAGCGATGCCTAATATCCGTCGAGTTATACTAAAACACTGTGCGCGCTATCGAGGGTCTTTCCTTCGCCTTCAGCTCCAGCCGCCGCGCGTGCAGCACCGGCTCGGTGTAGCCGTTGGGCTGGACCCGGCCCTTGAATACGAGGTCGCAGGCGGCGAGGAAGGCGATCGACTTGTCGAAGTCAGGGGCCATCGGCCGGTAGAGCGGATCGCCTGCATTCTGGCGGTCGACGACGCCGGCCATGCGCTTCATCGTCTCCATCACCTGGTCTGAGGTGCACACGCCGTGATGCAGCCAGTTGGCGATGTGCTGCGAGGAGATACGCAGCGTGGCGCGGTCCTCCATCAGGCCTATGTCATTGATGTCAGGCACCTTCGAGCAGCCGACGCCCTGGTCGATCCAACGCACGACATAGCCCAGAATGCCTTGCGCGTTGTTGTCGAGCTCGTTCTGGACCTCCTCCAGCGACCAGTTCGGCCGCACCGCTACCGGCACCGACAAGATGTCGTCGAGCTTTGCCTTGGGGCGGCTCTTCAGCGCCGCCTGCACAGCGTGGACGTCGACCTTGTGGTAGTGGGTGGCGTGCAGCGTCGCCGCTGTCGGCGACGGCACCCAGGCGGTGTTGGCGCCGGCCCTGGGATGGGCGATCTTTTCCGCCAGCATCGCCGCCATCAGATCGGGCATCGCCCACATGCCCTTGCCGATCTGGGCGCGGCCGGCCAGCCCGCATTCCAGCCCGGTGTCGACGTTCCAGGCTTCGTAGGCGGCAATCCAGACGGCCTGCTTCATTTCGCCCTTGCGGATCATCGGGCCGGCTTCCATCGAGGTGTGGATCTCGTCGCCGGTGCGGTCGAGGAAACCGGTGTTGATGAAGACGACGCGATCTTTGGCGGCGCGGATCGCCTCCTTGAGGTTGACGGTGGTGCGCCGCTCCTCGTCCATAATGCCCATCTTGATGGTGTTTTTCACCATGCCGAGCAGCGCCTCGACACGGTCGAATATCTCGACGGCGAAGGCGACTTCCTCCGGCCCGTGCATCTTGGGCTTTACGACATACATCGAGCCCGCGCGGGAATTGGCGCGTCGTCCGTTCGGGCCGACATCGTGCAGCGCGATCAGCGCCGTCATCGCCGCATCCATGATGCCTTCCGGCACTTCGTTGCCGTCGCGATCCATTATCGCCGGATTGGTCATGAGGTGGCCGACGTTGCGGATCAGCATCAGCGAGCGGCCGGGCAGGGACAGGGCGCCACCATCAGGCGCGGTGTACGACCGGTCGGGATTGAGTTTACGCGTAAACGTGCTGCCGGCCTTGGTGATCTCCTCGGCAAGGTCGCCCTTCATCAGGCCGAGCCAGTTGCGGTAGACCAAAACCTTGTCCTGCGCATCGACCGCCGCTACCGAATCCTCGCAGTCCTGGATGGTCGTCAGCGCCGATTCCAGCACGACATCGGCAATGCCGGCCGGATCGGTCTTGCCGATCTGGTTGCTGCGGTCGATCACAATCTCGATATGCAGGCCATTGCCGGTGAGCAGGACGGCTTCGGGATTATCGGCGTCGCCGCGATAGCCGGCAAACTGTTTGGGATCGGCGAGCGTGGTGGCGCCGGCGCCCTCGCTCAGCCGCAGCATGCCGTTGGCCACGGCAAGCCCGTTCACCCCTGCCCATTTGCCGGTCGTCAGCGGGACCGATTCGTCGAGAAAACCCTTCGCCCAGGCAATGACCTTGGCGCCGCGCACGGGATTGAACCTGGCGCCCCTCTCGGCGCCGTCGGTCTCGGGAATGGCGTCGGTGCCGTAGAGCGCATCATAGAGCGAGCCCCAGCGCGCATTGGCGGCATTCAGCGCGTAACGCGCGTTCATCACCGGCACTACCAATTGCGGCCCTGCAACCACCGAGATCTCGGGGTCGACATTGTCCGTCGCGACGGAGAAGGCCGGCCCTTCCGGCGCGAGATAGCCGATTTCCCTCAGGAAATCCTTGTAGGCTTCCATGTCGGCGGGCGCGCCATTGTCGCGATACCAGTGGTCGATCTGGCCCTGCAGCGCGTCGCGTTTTGCGAGCAGAGCCCGGTTCCTCGGCGCCAAATCATGCACAATGGCCGAGAAGCCGGTCCAGAAGGCGTCGGCTGCAATGCCGGTGGCCCGCAGCGCCTCGTTCACGACGAAATCATAAAGCTCGCGGGCAATCCGCAATCCGGCGATTTCGACGCGATCGGTCATCGGGGCTTCTCCAGACGAAGGGCTTTGGCCGGGCCTTTGACATGTCAGGGTGGCAGGGTCAATTCAGCTTAGGGTGAAGGTAGGGCATTTTCGCCGCCGGCCAAAGCCGCCAATCTCCCCCTTGTGGGGGAGATTGCGCTCTCCCTCAAACCGCGATCCTTGGCCTGCCCGACGCCACGGCCACCACATGCGCCTCGATAAACATGCGCTGGCCCTCGACGGTCGAGACGCGGAATTCGCTGGCGATCTCGATTTCGGCGCTGTCGGTGCCGGCGTCCCTGGCCCGCCCGGCGGCAATGGCGCGGACATCGGTTTCCGCTGCCGCGATCGCCGCCGCCTCGTCATTGAAGTCGCGCACGCTTTCGCCTGAGGCGACGCGAAACAGCCCTTCCTGGGGCTGGCTGACGCGCGCCTCCGCCGAAACCCTGACCTGGCCGACGACGGCGCCGAGCGCATTGGCGACATCGGTATCTTCGGGCACCACGCAGTCATGGCCGACCAGCGGTGGCAGCCCGGCATAATGCAGCGGCGCCGAGGCGCCGAGGCCGATGACCGGGCGGTCGAGCGCGACGCTCAGCCGTGCGATGCCGGGATGGGAATCGACGGCGCGCTGCACCAGCGCGTGCGCCACGGTCGCCGCGCCATCCAGCCCGTCCTCGGCAAAGGCGGTTTCGAGGATGACTTCCGCCGACAGCCGGGTCAGCGTGGTCAGCACCCGTTCCGAGATCGCCTCCGGCGTGGCGGCGATCGCCTGTCCGCGGCCGTCGCGCTTGCGGGCGAACAGCTCGGCGCCGAGCCGAGCCGTGGCGGCATCCCAGTTGGCCTGCTTGCCCAGCACATGGGCGGCGTCCGACGGCGTGAAGCCGGCGACATGCACCAGCCCGCGCGACACCAACCGGTTCAAGGTGGCGTTCTGGGCGTTTGATGTCAAAAGCCTGTCGACGGCGAGAGGCGTCGAGCCGATCAGCTCATAAAGCTTGGCCTCGGCGCCGGTCAGGCCGGCAGCCAGCCGCTCCGGCACGCCGGTCCTGACCGCCAGCCGGCCATCCATGCGGCTGGGGTTGGCCGCGCGCATCTGGCGTTCCAGTTCGACGGTCACCGCTTCGCCATGCATCATGCCGGCCAGCGCCAGCGGCACCAGGCGGCGCGGCCCGAGCAGGATTCTTGGGTTGAGCGCGCCGTCCTCCAGCGTCACTTCGGAATCGCCGCCGAGCCCAAAGGTGCGCATGGCGACCGCCTCGACCATGGTGCGGAAGCCGCCGACGGTGGCGCCTTCCGGGTCAAGCCTGGGACGGCCCTGGTCGAGCACGGCAACGTCGGTGGTGGTGCCGCCAATGTCGGAGACGACTGCATTGTCGAGGCCGGTCATGTGGCGAGCGCCGACAAGGCTGGCGGCCGGGCCTGAAAGAATCGTCTCGATCGGCCGCTGGCGGGCGAAGGCGGCGGAAACCAGCGCGCCGTCGCCGCGCACCACCATCAGCGGGGCGGCGATGCCGCGCGCGGCAAGAAAGCCCTCGGTCGCCGCCACCAGCCGGTCGATCATCGAGATCAGCCTGGCGTTGAGCAGCGTCGTCAGCGCCCGGCGCGGGCCGCCGAGCTTGGCCGAAAGCTCGTGGCTGGCGGTGACCGGCAGGCCTGTTATGCCGCGGATCAGGTTCCGCGCGCTTAGCTCATGCGCCGGGTTGCGAGTGGCGAAATAGGCGCAGACGGCAAAGCCGGACACCGAGGCGCCGAGTTCCGGCAGCGCTGCCTCCAGCCCGGACAGATCGAGTTTTGCCGCATTGCCATGGACATCGTGGCCGCCCGGGCAGAACACCACAGGGTCGGTGCCGAGCGCGGCCTTCAGCCCGTCGCGGGCAAGGTCGCCCTCGGAAAAGCCGATCATCACCAGCGCGACGCGGCCGCCCTGACCCTCGACCAGCGCGTTGGTGGCAAGCGTCGTCGACATCGACACCAGTTTTATTGCTGCCGGATCGGTGGCGGCTTTTTGCAGCACCGCATCGACCGCGCCCGAAATGCCGACCGCCAGATCGTGGCGGGTGGTCAGCGCCTTGGCCTTGGCCAGAACCTTTCCGTTAGCGCCACCGGCTTCCGACCACAGCACGGCATCGGTATAGGTGCCGCCGGTGTCGATGCCGAGGAACAGGGGGGAGGATTTGGCGGTCATTGGCGAATCCGGGATTTTGCTCCCCGCCCTTAGCCGATACGCGCCGGCTGATAAAGCCGCGAGCGCTGGGCCACGAAGCCTGATCCCCCTCAGCTGCGCGCGGACGGCTTCTCAATCGCCCATCTTCAGCGCCTGGATAAACGCCTCCTGCGGGATGTCGACCTTGCCGAACTGGCGCATCCGCTTCTTGCCCTCTTTCTGCTTGTCGAGCAGCTTGCGCTTGCGCGAGACGTCGCCGCCGTAGCATTTGGCCGTGACGTCCTTGCGCAGGGCCGAGATCGTCTCGCGGGCGATGACCTTGCCGCCGATTGCCGCCTGGATCGGGATCTTGAACAGATGGTTCGGGATCAGTTCCTTCAGCTTCTCGCACATCTGGCGGCCGCGCTTTTCCGCCGCCGTGCGGTGGACCAGCATCGACAGCGCGTCGACGGGCTCCTCGTTGACCAGGATCGACATCTTCACCAGGTCGCCTTCCTTGTAGTCGGTCAGGTGATAGTCGAAGGAGGCGTAGCCCTTGGAGATCGATTTTAGCCGATCATAGAAGTCGAAGACGACCTCGTTGAGCGGCAGATCGTAGGTCAGCATGGCGCGTTTGCCGACATAGGAGAGATCGGCCTGGATGCCGCGCCGATCCTGGCAGAGTTTCAGGATGCCGCCGAGATATTCGTCCGGGGTGAGGATGGTGGCGCGGATCCACGGCTCCTCGATCGCCTGGATCTTGACCACGTCGGGCATGTCGGCCGGGTTGTGCAGTTCCTTCGTCGTGCCGTCGGTCAGAGCCAAGCGATAGACGACCGAGGGCGCGGTGGCGATGAGGTCGAGGTTGAACTCGCGCTCCAGCCGCTCCTGGATGATTTCCAGATGCAGCAGGCCAAGGAAGCCGCAGCGATAGCCGAAGCCGAGCGCCGCGCTGGTTTCCATTTCATAGGAGAAAGAAGCGTCGTTGAGGCGCAGTTTGCCGACCGCGGCGCGCAGATCCTCGAAATCGGCGGCGTCGACGGGGAACAGGCCGCAAAACACCACCGGCTGCGCCGGCTTGAAGCCGGGCAGGGCCTGCGCCGTCTGGCGCTTGTCCTCGGTAATGGTGTCGCCGACGCGGGTGTCGGCGACTTCTTTGATCGAGCCGGTGAAGAAGCCGAATTCGCCTGGGCCGAGCTCGTCGACATTGATGCGGGCCGGCGTGAAGACGCCGGTGCGCTCGACCAGATACTTGGCGCCGGTGCCCATCATGCGGATGGTCTGGCCCTTCTTCAGCACGCCGTCGATGATGCGGACCAGCACGATGACGCCGAGATAGGCGTCGTACCAGCTGTCGACCAGCATCGCCTTCAGCGGGGCCGTGATGTCGCCTTCGCGCGGCGGCGGCAGCTCGTTGACGATCGCCTCCAGCACGTCGGGGATGCCGAGGCCGGTCTTGGCCGAGATCAGCACGGCGTTGGAGGCGTCGATGCCGATCACCTCCTCGACCTGCTCGCGAATGCGCTCGGGCTCGGCGGCCGGCAGGTCGACCTTGTTCAGCACCACGACGATCTCGTGGTTGTTGTCGATGGCCTGGTAGACATTGGCCAGCGTCTGCGCCTCGACGCCTTGGCTGGCGTCGACAACCAGCAGCGAGCCCTCGCAGGCGGCGAGCGACCGCGACACTTCGTAGGCGAAGTCGACATGGCCGGGCGTGTCGATCAAATTGAGGATAAAATCCTCGCCATTGTTGGCGCGGTATTTCAATCGCACCGTCTGCGCCTTGATGGTGATGCCGCGCTCGCGCTCGATATCCATCGAGTCCAGCACCTGCTCCTTCATGTCGCGCAGCTCCAGCCCGCCGGTGGACTGGATCAGCCGGTCGGCAAGCGTGGATTTGCCATGGTCGATATGGGCGACGATGGAGAAATTGCGGATGTTCTTGATCGGCGTGGTCATGTCGCGCGCTTTAGCAGGGGCAGCTTGCCCGGGCAAGCGGCGGCGGGCGCGGCGCATAAGCCGCCAGCGGACGCAAAGCCGTTAAACTTTGGTCCATCAGATTAGGGCATAGTTCGCGCCCTGCGTGACAGGCCACGAGCTGTCACGGTTTGGGGGGCCAAGCAATGCCACAATCTGGACGTCATTTTCTCAATTCCGAGAGCGGCTCCCTCGCGCCGATACTCGCCATCATGCTTATCCCGATGTGTGCCGCTCTGGGCTTTTCAATCGACTACAACTCAGCCGTTGCGACCAAGGGATCGATGCAGAATGCGCTCGATGCCGCGACGCTGTCGATCACGACGCTGCCAACCAGCACGTCACTGGCGGACCGTCAGGTGAAACTGCAGGAGTCGTTTACGTCCAATAGCGGGCAAGGCACCGCCAAGCTCGATAGCTTCGTCGTCGCCGCCGACGGCACCGCCAGCATCGATGCTTCGGCCAAGTTTGCCATGCCGACGAACTTCATGCAGATCGCCCACGTCGACACGGTGCAGATCGGCGTCGCGTCGGCAGTGCGCAAGCGGCCGGCGCTGGTGCAGACCACGTTCAAGGTCGACAAGGTTTCGGGCCATTGGAACAAGACAATGACGCTCTACGGCACGAAATTCACCGAGACGGCGATCAATCCGCTGATGAAGATCACTTATGTCTACAACAATTTTGGTGATCCGAAAGGCTACGGCACGTCGGCAGTGTATACGGTCAACGGAGCGACGAGCACGAAGGTCCAGGAACAGAAATGCACGACCAAGACGGTGCAGAATTTTAACGGCCTGCCTACCGGGGCGATTACCCAGACGAGCGGCAACAAGAAATACCTGACCACCTGCACCAACACTATGTACCCCGCGAACGGCGCCGGCGCGGTGATCGACGTCAGCCTGATGGATGTGCTGTATCTGCAGATGGATGTGCCATCGGCCCAAACACCCAAGCTCAAGTCGAATGACGCAAACACATCGAACCGGTTGTACATCGACGGCGTTGAAGTCGCGAACGGCAAACTGGTGGACATCTTCACCGCCGTGCCGTGCGGCCAACCCAGCCAGCAGGCCTGGGAAGACGGCGGCAATCCCGTACCGGCTCCGGTGTCCAACGCCGACTTCTTCTACACCGTGACCGGCAAGTGCGACTTCAATCAGCGGCCTTCGCAAACAGTGCTTACGCAATAGGGGCAGGCGCCTGAGCTGCCAATCTCCCCCCCCTTGTGGGGGAGATGGCCGGCAGGCCAGAGGGGGGCGCTGTCCCGCGGCCTTGCCAAGATCGAAAATCCCGCCGCCGTGATCCACCCCTGTTGCCAGGAGATTCGACCGCCTCTCCGGTTATCGATGCATTAACCTGGCGTTAGGGAGCGAGGCCACTGCACGCAAGGGCTGCCTCGCCGCGCTTTACGTCGCCCCCCTCTGTCCTGCCGGACATCTCCCCCACAAGGAGGGAGATTGGATGTCGCACCCGCTTTCGCCAATATCCAGCGTTGCAAAAACAACGAGCCTTCCGATCACGAAGCGGTGATGGCTGTAACGAAAGCCCAGGCGGCGGCGAAGAGCTGATGTGATCGCCATTCCGGCGCGCCACCAACCTGGAGACCATCATGACCAACCTCACCCGCCTGACCTTGCCGGCACTTGCCTTCGCACTGTGCTCGACGGCGCTTTTCGCTGGCGGCATTGCGCGCGCCGAAGATGCGATGAAGCCGGCCGATGCGATGGCGACCGACGCCATGAAGCCGGCGACCGACGCGATGAAGCCGGCGGATCCGATGGCGGCCGAAAAGATGAAGGACTGCATGGACAAGGCTGCCATGGAAACCGACGCGATGAAAAAGGACGAGGCGACCAAGGCCTGCGACGCGATGGGGACGGCCAAGTAGGCCCGCGTCCGCGAACGGGGCGCGGCCGAATGCACGCGCCCGCACGGCAATGTGAGACCGCGACGGACCTATCTGTCGTATAATCGTAAACTCACGCATGGGAGAGCAGAGATGACCGGCATTGAAAAAACCGCCGCGAAACGGTCGATGAACTTCGCCAGGGGCGCGCTTGCGGCGCTGATGCTCGCGGCGGCCGGCGCCGCCTTGTGGCAGACGCCGGCAATTTCGGCCGAGGAGGCGGTGGTGATCCCGCCGCCGGCGATGGACGAGAAACCCGCCGCCGGCACCGCCAAGGCGGTCTTCGCCGGCGGCTGCTTCTGGGGCGTGCAAGGCGTGTTCCAGCACGTCAACGGCGTGACCAGCGCCGTCTCCGGCTATGCCGGCGGGACCGAGGACACCGCCGTCTACGAGACGGTCGGCACCGGCCGGACCGGGCACGCCGAAGCCGTCGAGATCACCTACGAGCCATCCAAAGTCACTTACGGCCAGTTGCTGCAGGTGTATTTCTCGGTCGCGCACAACCCGACACAGCTGAACTACCAGGGTCCGGACCGCGGCCCCCAATACCGTTCGACGATCTTTGCCGAAACCGACGGGCAGAAGAAGATCGCCGAGAGCTACATCGCCCAGCTTGACAAGGCCAAGGTGTTTCCAGAGCCGATCGTGACCGCGCTGGAGACCGGAAAGACGTTCTATCCGGCCGAAGACTATCATCAGGACTTTTTGACGCTGAACCCGACCTATCCCTATATCGTCTACAACGACCTGCCCAAGGTCGAGAATTTGAAGACGCTATTCCCGGATCTTTACAGCGAAAAACCGGTGCTGGTGCTGGCCGGCAACAAGAGCTGATCTTTTGCCAGTGTGTACTTGGTGCGTCCTAATGGACGCATGTCGGCGTCAAGTGTGGTGAGGTACCAGGTCAGGCCGCGCCGAAAATGGTGGATTCCGAGATCCGGAACGGAGCGTACTTTCGGGTACGCGAGTAGCGCCGGTTGCAGGCCGGCTGAATATCAACACAGCTTATTGCACGCCCAGAAACTGCCGGAGCTCCGGCGTCCTGGGATTGGAAAAAACGTCCTCGGGGGCGCCGATCTCGTGGACGCGGCCCTGATGCATGAAGACGACGCGCGAGCAGACGTCGCGGGCAAAGCGCATCTCGTGGGTGACCATCACCAGCGTCATGCCTTCCGCCGCCAATTCCTTGACGACGGCCAGCACCTCGGCGACGAGCTCGGGATCGAGCGCCGAGGTGATCTCGTCGCATAGCAGCGCGATGGGCTGCATGGCGAGCGCCCGGGCGATCGCCACGCGCTGCTGCTGGCCGCCGGACAATTCGTCCGGCAACGCATCGAACTTGTGGGCGAGACCGACGCGGTCGAGCATTTTTCGCGCGACCGCCTCGGCGTCCTTCTTCGGCGTCTTCTTCACCACCATCTGCGACAGCATGACATTGCCACCGGCGGTGAGATGCGGGAACAGGTTGAATTGCTGAAAAATCATGCCGACCTTCAGGCGCAGCGCCTTGAGATGCACCTCGTCGGGCAGGAACTGGGCGCCGGCGACGACGATCGAGCCTTCATCGATGGTCTCCAGCCCGTTGATGCAGCGCAGCAGCGTCGACTTGCCCGAACCGCTCTTGCCGATGATGGCGACGACCTCGCCCGGCGCGACGTCGATGGAAATCCCCTTCAGCACCTCGTTGTCGCCGAAGCGCTTCTTCACCTCAGTGATTGCGATGAGCGGCATTGAGCTTCCTTTCCAGGAGCTGGCTGGATTTCGACAGCGGCCAGCACAAAGCAAAATAGATGAGCGCGACCAGGCCATAGACGGTGAACGGCTGGAACGTCGCGTTGGTGACGATCGAACCGGCCTTCGACAGTTCGACGAAGCCGATGATCGAGGTGAGCGCGGTGCCCTTCACCACCTGCACCGAGAAGCCGACGGTCGGCGGCACCGCCACTTTCAGTGCCTGCGGCAGGATGACGTAGTGCATCTGCTGGAGATAACCCATGCCGAGGCTGGCTGACGCCTCCCATTGGCCCTTGGCAATGCTCTCGACGCAGCCACGCCAGATTTCGGCGAGGAAGGCTGCGGTCCACAGGATGAGCGCGACACAGGCGGCAAGCCAGGCGGGAACGTCGATGCCAAACAGGCCAAGCCCTAAGAAAGCCAGAAAGAGCTGCATCAGCAGCGGCGTGCCCTGAAACAGCTGGATGTAGCCGCGTGACAGAAACTGCATCCCACGCCGGCCGCCGATGCGCAAGAAAAGCAGGGCCGCGCCGACGATGCCGCCACCGATGAAGGAGACCAGCGAGAGGACAACGGTCCAGCGGGCGGCCAGAAGCAGGTTGCGCAGGATGTCCCAGAAGCTGAACTCGGTCATGGCGCCTGTCTCATCGCGGCGCCTTCCTCGGGAACAGCATCCAGCCCAGGCCGGCCAGCAGCTGGCGCAGCAGGATGGCGAGCGCCAGGTAGATCAGGGCGGAGACGATGTAGGTTTCGAAGGCCCTGAAATTGCGCGACTGGATAAAGTTGGCGGCGAAGGTCAGGTCCTCGGCGGCAATCTGCGAAACGACGGCCGAACCCAGCATGACGATGACGATCTGCGACGACAGCGCAGGCCAGATGCGCTGCAGCGCCGGGACCAGAACCACGTGCCAGAAGGTCTGGAACGGGGTCATGGCGAGGCTGGCGCCGGCCTCGAACTGGCCGCGTGGCGTGGCCTGGATGCCGGCGCGGATGATCTCGCAGCTGTAGGCGCCGAGGTTGACGATCATGGCGAGGTTGGCGGCGGTCAGTTCCGACATCCTGATGCCAAGCGACGGCAGGCCGAAGAAGATGAAGAACAGCTGGATGAGGAAGGGCGTGTTGCGGATCAGCTCGACATAGGTCGCGACGACGGGTTTTAGCCATTTCGGCCCCAGCGCCCGCACCCAGGCGCAGGCAATGCCCAATGCCACGCCGAACACCGCGCCGATCAGGATGAGCTGCACGGTGATCCGAATGCCCTTGAGCAGCACCGGCAGAGATCCGATCAGCCAGCCGAAATCGAACTGATAGGTCATGGCTTGCACTCCGACCTCAGCCACACGCGGCGGGGGCGATCACAGCTCAGCCGGCAGGTCCACCTTCAGCCATTTTTGCGAAATCGCGTTAAGGGCGCCATCGGACCTGGCGGCGGCGATGATCCCGTTGATCTTGGCCATCAACGCCGGCTGCTCCTTGTTCATGCCGATGTAGCAGGGCGAGTTCTTGATCAGGAACTTGAGCTCCGGCCGCTTGGGCGGGTTCTTTTCGAGGATGGCGGCGGCGACGACATTCCCGGTCGCGATCACCTCGACCTGGCCCGAAAGGAAAGCCGAAATAGTGCCGTTATTGTCCTCGTAGCGCTTGATCTCGACGCTCGCGGGCACAACCTTGGTCAGTTCGAGATCTTCGATCGCGCCGCGGGTGACGCCAACGGTCTTGCCGGCGAGGTCTTCCGTTTTTGCGACGGTGACGTCTGCCGGAGCGAACACGCCGTTGTAGAACGGAGCATAGGCTTCGGAAAAGTCGATGACCTTCTCGCGATCGGGATTCTTGCCGAGGCTGGAAATGACCAGGTCGACTTTGTTGGTCTGGAGATAGGGAATGCGGTTGGCGCTGGTGACCGGGACGATCTCGACCTTGGCGCCGAGCTTTTCGCCAATCAGATTGGCGATGTCGACGTCGTAGCCTTGCGGCGTCATGTCGGCGCCGACACTGCCGAAGGGCGGGAAATCCTGTGGAACGGCGATGCGGACGGTGCCGCGCGCCGCGATGTCGCTCAAGGCGTCGGCCCGCGCCTGCGGAGACGAAGCCATGGCCGTTCCAACGGCGGCGGCGAAGGCCAGCATGCAGACATTGCGACGGTTCATTATCTTTCCCTTTGACTGGACAAAACCAATTGGTCGCCAGGGCAAAGCAACAGACATGCCAAACCATCGAAATCGCTGCGAATCGGACTTTCCCGGCGGGATTGGCAAGGTGGGATTGGCAAGGCAGTCTTCACGAGCCGCTGCCGCCCGAGCAATCGACTGCCTAAATATTGTGCAGTTCGGCGGTTTGCCAGTCAGTCGTAGGTCAGATCCGTCGCCTTGCCGCCGAAGACGCGGTAGGCATAAAACGAATAGAAAATGATGATCGGCAGCACCACCACCGTGCCGGCCAGGATGATGGCGAGGCTTTCCGGCGCGGACGCCGCCTGCCAGATGGTCAGCCTGTCGGGCACGACGAAGGGATAGAACGACCAGGCGAGGCCGGCAAAGCCCAGCGTGAAGATGGCGGCCAGCGTCAGGAACGGCGTCAGCGCATGGCGGTCGCCGGCCTTGGGCAGATGGAAGGTCTGCCGCCACAGCCATGCGAACAGCACCGCCGACAGGACCGGCAGCGGCGACAAATAGAGCATGGCCGGCCAGACGAACCATTTGTCGAAGATGCGCGGACTGGCGAGCGGCGTGGCCAGCGACACGGCGACCATGCCGAGCGCGGTCAGCACCAGCGCCCGGCGCAGCCATAGCACCGCCTTCTTCTGCAATTCGCCTTCCGTCTTGTAGATGACCCAGGCCGCGCCCATCGCCGCATAGGCGGCGGCAAGGCAGAGCGCCACCAGCGCGCCGAAGGCCATGCCGCCGGGGCCGACATCAAGGCCCAGCACATAGATCCCCAGCATGTAGCCCTGCGCCAGCGAAGCGATGACCGAGCCCAGGAAGAAGATGCGGTTCCAGCGATGCTTGTGACCGGCCGGCACCTTGGCCCGGAAATCGAAGGCAACGCCGCGCAGGATCAGGCCGACAAGGAGCAGGAAGACCGGAATGTAGAGCGCGGTGAGGATGGTGCCGTGCGCCAGCGGGAAGGCGACCAGCAGCAGGCCGACGGCCAGCACCAGCCAGGTCTCGTTGGCGTCCCAGAACGGGCCTATTGCGGCGATCATCGTGTCCTGCTCGGCGTCCCCGGCGGCTGCGAACAGGATGCCGATACCGAGATCAAAGCCGTCGAGGATGACGTAGATCAGGATGGCAAGGCCCATCAGGCCGGCGAAGATGAGGGGGAGCAATGTCGGCCAATCGAGGGTCATCGCCGTTCTGCTATTTCGCCGCCGGCTGCGACAGCGGCGCGTCGAGAACGCCCGGCAGCGGCGAGGCATCGCCGTCCTTCGCCGCCTTCAGCGCCAGATAGACCAGCACGCCGAGATAGGCGATCAGAAGCAGCGCATAGAGGATGAGATAAACCGCGAGCGACAGCGCGACCTGGCTGCCGGCGACCGGGCCGACGGCATCGACAGTTTTCAGCACGCCGGTGACCAGCCACGGTTGGCGGCCGATCTCGGTGGTGTACCAGCCGGCCAGTGTCGCCAGCCAGCCGGACAGCGCCATCGGCACCATCACCAGCGCCAGCGGTCTCGGCAGGCTGTGCCGGCGCTTGAGGAAAAAGGCGGCCGACCAGGAGACGACCAGCATCAGGACGCCGGTGCCGACCATGATGCGAAAAGCCCAGAACACCGGGAACACCGGCGGGTGGTTGCCGGCATAGTCGTTCAGCCCCGGCACGACACCGCTGGCGCTGTGCCTGAGGATGAGGCTGGCGCCATCGGGGATGGTGATCTCGTATTTGTTCTCCCTTGCCGCCTCGTCGGGAAGCGCGAAAAGGACCAGCGGCACGTTGGGGCCGGTGTTCCAGTTGGCCTCCATGGCGGCGATCTTCTGCGGCTGATGCTCGAGCGTGTTGAGGCCATGCTGGTCGCCGGCGAAGATCTGGATGGGGATCAGGATCGCCGCGGTGAAAACACCGGTGCGCAAGGCCTTCCACATCGATTCCGAACGGTCGCCATAGAGATAGCGCAGCGCCGACACGCCGGCGATCAGGAACGAAACCGTCAGGCCGGAGGCAAGCAGCATGTGGACGAGCCGGTAGGGCATGGACGGGTTGAAGACGATCGTCCACCAGTCGGTAGCGTGGGCTACGCCGTCGCGCATCTCGAAGCCGACCGGCGTCTGCATCCATGAATTGAGCGCGATGATCCAGAAGGCGGACAGGGTGGTGCCGCCGGCCACCAGCACGGTTGCCAGCGTGTGGATGCGGTTGGAAACGCGGCGGAAGCCGAACAGCATGATGCCGAGGAACGCCGCCTCGAGGAAGAAGGCGGTGAGTATCTCATAGGCGAGCAGCGGGCCGGCGATGTTGCCGACGATTTCCATGTAGCCCGGCCAGTTGGTGCCGAACTGGAAGCTCATGGTGACGCCCGAAACCACGCCCATGGCAAAGGACAGCGCGAACACCTTCACCCAGGTGAAATAGGCGCGCATCCAGGCGGTATCGCCGGTGGCGTTGTAGCGAAGCTTGAAGAACAGCAGCATCCAGCCAAGCGCGATGGTGATAGCCGGAAACAGGATATGGAACGAGATGTTGGCGCCGAACTGGATGCGCGAAAGGATGAGCGGGTCCATGGCGGGCTCCGGCTGCTGCTATGTCAGGGAAGATAGGCCGGATGCGCCAGGCGGTCAAAGCGGCGTGGCGTCACGCGAGGCGGAACGCCGCAGGACCGCGCAGCGGTGGATGCGCCGATGTCCAGAATGTCAGGAGTGCCATTGACTTCCGGCCGCGCGCACCGACATTCAGCGGACTAAAATCAACAGACCTCCTTTCAAGCAGCCGTTTTTCAACCATGCCATCGATCATTTCCATTTCCGGGGTCACCAAGACCTACGCCACCGGTTTCAAAGCGCTGAAGGAGATCAACCTCGATATCGAGCGCGGCGAGATTTTTGCGCTGCTCGGGCCGAACGGCGCCGGCAAGACGACGCTGATCTCGATCGTCTGCGGTATCGTCAACCGCTCGTCGGGCACGGTCAGCGTCGACGGCCACGACATCAGCCGGGATTATCGCGCCGCACGCAGCCTCATCGGGCTGGTGCCGCAGGAACTGACCATCGACGCGTTCGAGAGCGTGTGGGCGACGGTCAACTACAGCCGCGGCCTGTTCGGCAAGCCGGCCAATCACGCCTTTGTCGAGAAAGTGCTGCGCGACCTGTCGTTGTGGGACAAGAAGGACGCCAAGGCGATCACCCTGTCCGGCGGCATGAAGCGGCGGCTGATGATCGCCAAGGCGCTGTCGCACGAACCGAGGGTGCTGTTCCTCGACGAGCCGACAGCCGGCGTCGACGTCGAGCTGCGTCAGGACATGTGGGCGATGGTGCGCCGGCTGCGCGAGGATGGCGTCACCATCATCCTGACCACGCACTATATCGAGGAGGCCGAGGCGATGGCCGACCGCGTCGGCGTCATCAATCGCGGTGAGATCGTGCTGGTTGAGGACAAGGTGCAACTGATGCGCACGCTCGGCCGCAAACGGCTGTTGCTGGAATTGCGCAGTCCGCTCGCCACCATACCCGAGAAATTGTCGCGCTACGCGCTGGAGCTTTCGCCGGACGGTGATCGACTGACTTACACCTATGACAACCAGAGCGAGCGGCCGGGCGTCGCCTCGCTGCTGCGCGACCTTGAGACGGCCGGCGTCCAGTTCCGCGATATCGACACGCAAAACAGCTCGCTCGAGGAGATCTTCGTCAACCTGGTGAGGAAGGGCGCATGAACCCGCGAGCAGTCTGGGCGATCTACAAGATGGAGATGGCGCGCGCTTTTCGGACCGTGCTGCAGAGCATTGTCTCGCCGGTCATCTCGACATCGCTCTATTTCGTCGTCTTCGGCTCGGCCATCGGCTCGCGCATCACCGAGATCGACGGCATCAGCTACGGCGCCTTTATCGTGCCGGGGCTGATCATGCTGTCGCTGCTGACGCAGTCGATCTCCAACGCCTCGTTCGCCATCTATTTCCCGAAATTCGTCGGCTCGATCTACGAGCTGCTGTCGGCGCCGGTGTCCTATCTGGAGATCATCATCGCCTATGTCGGGGGTGCGGCGACCAAGTCGATCATACTCGGCCTGATCATCCTGGGGACCGCGTCGCTGTTCGTGCCGCTGACCATCGAGCATCCGTTCTGGATGCTCTCCTTCCTGGTGCTGACGTCGGTGACCTTCAGCCTGTTCGGGTTCATCATCGGCATCTGGGCAAAGAGCTTCGAGCAGCTGCAGCTGGTGCCGCTGCTGATCATCACGCCGCTTACCTTCCTTGGCGGCAGCTTCTATTCGATCGACATGCTGCCCGGCACCTGGCGCACGGTGACGCTGTTCAACCCTGTCCTTTATCTGGTCAGCGGCTTTCGCTGGAGTTTCTACGGCAAGTCCGACGTCTCGATCGGCATCAGCCTCGGCATGACCGTGGTTTTCCTGCTTATCTGCATAGCGATCGTCGCGTGGATTTTCAGGACCGGCTATCGGCTTCGGAACTGACCGAACGGCCTGCCCAGGCGACGCAGCGCCAGCATCCGAGCGATGTTCCCGACCCAAGACGACCAAATCTGGTGACGACGCTTGAAAGCGGCCGTGCGATGGCGGCGCTTGATTTCCATATAATGTTATATATCGTGTTATCAATTGGCTGGCAGGTTGATTATGGAAGACGTCGTAAGGTCCCTTGGCTTCCTGTGCCTGGGCAGCAGGCTGAAGCGTATTGGCGAGCAATTGCAGGCGGATACGCAGCGCCTGCTCGACTGCCTCGATGTGCCGGTTCAGTCGAGCCAGTACCCGCTGCTGGCTGCGCTCGACAGGCTGGGCCCGCTGCCAGTCGGGGAACTGGCGCAATCCCTCGGGGTCGCGCAGCCGGGTGTAACGCGGAGCGTGTCGCTTCTGGCCGAATTGGGACTGGTCGAGGTCAGTCCATCGGATGATGACCAGCGGCGCAGGATTGTCTGCCTCACCCTGCACGGCCAGCGGCTGGTCGATGTTGCAAAGCACGACGTCTGGCCGCGCATCGAGAATGCCGTCGCGGATCTGTGCGCGGATCTTTCTGGGCCGCTTCTTGATCAGCTGGCCGCCATCGAGGACGGCCTCGCCGCGGCGCCTCTCGACCGTCGTGTAAAGAAGCCGGAAGGTGCCGCGCAATGAAACACCTGCTTGACCGTCCCGTGTGGAGCGCGCTTCGGACGCGACACCACGCCTTCGCGCAAGGTGACGACCTCGCCATGCGGTATCGGCCCTCGATAGCTCCGTTCGCTGCCAGTGCCGCGGACGATGCGGAAAGCCTGCAGGCGCTCGGAAAACTTGTCTCCCCAGGCGAGAGTGCGATCCTGCTTCAGGTGGACGCCATTGCTCTGCCCGCGGAACTTTCGGCGACTTCGACCGCGCCCGGGGTTCAGATGATTGCCGAGCGGCCATTGCAGATGGTCTCCGACGAGCGCGTGCAACGTCTGACGCGGGACGATGCAGCTGAGATGCTCGCCTTGGCATTGGTGACCAAGCCCGGCCCATTCACGCTCGAAGCCTTGAGCCTCGGCGATTTTTGGGGTGTGAAGATCGAGGGCCGACTTGCGGCGATGGCCGGCGAACGCATGAAGCAACCCGGCTATACCGAACTTAGCGGGGTGTGCTCACATCCGGAATTTCGAGGCGGTGGCCTGGGCAGGCTGCTGTCGCTGTTCGTGGCAAACCGGATAGCGGCGCGCGGCGAAGTTCCCTATCTCCACGCCTATGCCAGCAACACCACGGCCATAGGATTATACGAGTCCATTGGCTTCAGGTTGAGAAGCATGATGAACGTGGCCGTGGTTCAGCGCGCCGAATGAGCCCATCAGGCGCATTCCCGCGCATCAGGAAAAGGAAGGATTTCGTATCGACGAAATCCTTCCTTGGCGCTGCTAGCGCCTTGCGGCGATTCAGACCGCGATCTTGCCACCGCCCTGTTTGGTGATGGCGACGACCGACGGCCGCACCGGCATATCGGGCTTGAAGTCAGGCCAGCGGGTCGACGGGTCCTCGTAGTAAGAGGGACGGCCAAAAGCCTCCCAGTCTTCGCCGCCATCGGCCGGATGCTGAACCGCGACGAAGGCGGTCTGGTCGTCGGGCGTGAATAGCGGGCCGCACATTTCGGCGCCGATCGGCACGCGGAAGAACAGTTTCGAGGTCGCCCGCGCCTCGCCTTCGGTGTCGACCGCCCACAGGCCATCGGTGCGGCCGGTCGCCTTCGGGCCCTGGCCATCGGTCGAGACCCAAAGCCGGCCGGCCGAATCGATGGCGCAATTATCCGGCATGCCGAACCAGCCATTGGCGGTGGTTGCGGTCGAGAAGGTGGCGCCAACTTCGGCCACTGAGGGATCGCCGCATTTCAACAGCACTTCCCACTTGCCCTTGGCGGCAGTGAAATCGCCACCGTCCTCGACGATCTCGATGATATGGCCGAAGGCGTTTTCGGCGCGCGGATTGGCGGCGTCGACCTGGTCCGTCTTGCGCTTCGAATTGTTGGTCAGCATGACGTAGACCTTGCCAGTCGTCGGATTGGGCTGGATGTCCTCGGGGCGATCCATCTTGGTGGCACCGAGCAGATCGGCGGCACGGCGCGTCTCGATCAGCACGTCGGCCTGGCTGGCAAAGCCGTTCTCCGCCGTCAGCGGGCCCTGGCCGAAGACGATGGGCAGCCATTCGATCGACCCGTCCTCGGCGAATTTGGCGACGTAGAGCGTGCCGTCGTCGAGGAGATCCATGTTGGCGGCGCGGTCCTCGGCGTTGAACTTGCCGGCCGTGACGAATTTATAGACATAGTCGAAGCGTTCGTCGTCGCCGAGATAGAAAACGACACGGCCATCCTTGGCGACGATCGATTCAGCGCCCTCATGCTTGAAGCGGCCCATGGCAGTGCGCTTCCTCGGCACCGAGGTCGGATCGTTGACGTCGACCTCAACAATCCAGCCGAAGCGATTCGGCTCGTTCCGCTCCTTGCCGATGTCGAAGCGATCGTAATGCGCAGCCCATTCATAGGCGCCTTCGGGAATACCCAGGCGCTTGTAGTTGGTGGCTTCCTTGTGGCCTTCCGGCAGCTCGCCCGAGAAATAGCCGTGTATGTTTTCCTCGGCCATGACGTAGGTGCCCCAGGGCGTGACGCCGCCGGCACAATTGTTGACAGTGCCGATGACCTTCGTGCCGGTCGGATCGGCACTGGTCTTGACGCGGTCGTGGCCGGCGACGGGGCCGGACAGTGCCATCTCGGTGTTGGCGGTGATGCGGCGGTTGAGCTTGCCGTCGCGCACCACCTGCCATTTGCCTGATGCCTTGCGGATTTCGACGATGGTGCCGCCATGCGCGGCTATCTCGATATCGACCTGTTCCTTGCTCAGTGGGGCCTGCTTGGCCTCGCCATCGACGATGCTGACAAGGCCCGGGAACATCAGATGCGGATTGGTGTACTCGTGGTTGACCACCAGCAGGCCGTGCTCGGCCGAGCCGTCTATCGGGAGATAGCCGACATAGTCGTTGTTGTAGCCAAACTGTCTTTCCTGGGCCTGCGCCGACTGTTTTGTCGGATCAAATTCCGGCGAATCGGCAAACAGCGGATCGCCCCAGCGCAACAGCACGTCGGCGTCGTAGCCGGCAGCGACATGGTGCTTGTCGTCGACGCCTGCCTCGACCTCGTCGAAACTGAAGACCGAGCCGCCGCCGGCGCGGGCATCGTCGGCGAGGATCAGCGCGAGCGGGCTGACGGTGGCGGCGATGGCGGTTGCCGCGAGCGATCCCTGCAGAAAGCCACGGCGCGCGAATCGCGCGGCGATGATTTCGCCCATCGTCTGGTTGTCAGTGGGATTGGTTCCTGGCCCATCGTTTTCCTCGAGCAGGCTGGTGCGGAAATGGGCGTCGGGGCGATGTTCAGTCATGGGGGCGTGCCTCTGGCTCTTTGGGATGGCTGGAGCGTGTTGCTTGACTGACCGCGTATCGCCAGCAGATCACAGTTTGATGACGTTGCCGACCAATTTCCAGCCCGATTTCATGTCTTTGATCAGGCCGCTTGACCGCGACCGACGCTTCCGAAACAAGATCTGCGGCAGGCGCGCAAGCACGGCGTCGGGAGGAACAAAAAAGTGAGTTTCTGGGGACTGGGGCAGCTCGGCATTTCGACAGTGATCTTCCTGCTGGCGGCGACGGCGGCCAAGCAATGGGGGCTGGCGCCGAGCCTCGGCAAGATCGTTCTGACTCTGGCGCTCTATTCAGCGGGCAATCTGATCATGCTGAGGCTGATCCGTGAATTCGGCATGTCGGTGTCGTTCAGCCTGTCGGCGGTGATCCAGCTGGTGTCGGTGAACGTGGTGGCACTGGTGTTCTTCGGCGAGCGCGTCAATTCGTTGCAGGCGACCGGCATCGTGCTCGCCGTCGCAGCGGTGGCGCTGATCACGCTCGGACCCTATCTGCAAAAACTGTAGTTGCGCATGACCCCGAAAATCGGAAACGATTTCGGAAAGGATCATGCGCCAAATCAAAGTGCTACAGCGTCCTTTGCGCGTCCAAAAGGACGCGCGGCGCTGTAAGACGATTGGCCCGATGAAGAATACCGCAAACAAGCTGCTCAACTGGATCGAATTCCCGGTGCTTTTGGCCGGACTGGTCATCGCTGGCGGGCTGTGGGGGTTCGAGGAACTGATGGAGGTGGCGCGGGACACCACGCCGCACGCCTTCGACACGGAAATTATGCTCGCCTTCCGTGAAGCGGGCCAGCCCGACAATCCGATCGGACCGCTATGGCTGGAAGGGGCGATGCGCGACATTACCAGCCTCGGCAGCGCCATCGTGCTCGGGCTGATCACAGTGGCGGTGATCGTCTATCTGCTGCTGATCCACAAGCCGGGAGCAGCGTTTCTGGTCTTCGTCGCGGTGGCGGGCGGGCAGGCCCTGTCGAGCACGCTGAAGCTAGGAATCGATCGGCCGCGCCCCGACCTGGTCTCGCATCTCGCCGACGTGGCGACGCTTTCGTTTCCAAGCGGCCATGCGATGCTGTCGGCGGTGACATATTTGACGCTGGGCAGCATGGCGTCGCGTTTCCTGCCTGGGCGAACGACCAAGATCTATGTGCTGGCACTTGCCGTGCTGACAGCACTGCTCGTCGGCATCAGCCGCGTCTATCTCGGCGTTCATTGGCCATCGGACGTGCTGGCCGGCTGGTGCGCCGGCTTCGCCTGGGCGATGCTGTGCTGGCTGGTCGCATGGGCGTTCCAGCGATGGCGCGGGCAGACCGCCGGCGCCTGAACCGCCCGTTCCGAACGACGCTGCGCCAATTCTCCTCTAAGTTGCGGCGGCTGGGGCGTGCTGGCCCAGCGGGCGCGCAGGCTCGCCAAGATGCAAACGGCCTGGTGTGCACATGTCTGACATGTGCATGATGATGCTTGATCCATCACAATGATGGTATTATACATGGAATGCAGACTCAGACGGGGGTTTTTAGCCGATGATCACTGCCGCGCAGATGCGCGCCGCAAGGGCTCTGGCCGGCATCGATCAGAAGACGCTCGCCGAGCGCGCCGGGGTTTCGCTTCCAACCATTCAGCGCATGGAAGCGAGCGACGGCGTGGTCAGGGGCGTGGTCGATACGCTGATGAAGGTCATCCAGGCCCTCGACCGGGCCGGCGTGGAGCTGATCGGCGAGAACCAGGCCAGCGAGCGCGGCGGCAGGGGGGTGCGCCTCAAGCCGGTCGTGCCGCAGAACCCGCCAGGCTGAGCCGAAATAGAGTCGCGACGGCGACCGCCGACAGTCCTGCCGACGATCCCGCCGCCTGCTTGGTTTTATGCGTGGCCGCTGTGCACTTTTTGGCGGCATGCATCAGGAGCGGAAGGCAGTCCATGCATCGAACCCAGCGGGCAATTCATCAACCGGCGCAGCCGACATTTTCCGAACTGTTCACGCCGAAGCTGGCGACGGTGCTGCGCGAAGGCTACACATCAGAGCACTTCAAGGCCGATGCCATCGCCGGACTGACCGTGGCCATCGTGGCGCTGCCGCTGTCGATGGCGATCGCGATCGCATCGGGCGTGTCTCCGGAGCGCGGGCTCTACACTTCCATCATTGGCGGTTTCCTCGTCTCGGCTCTGGGCGGCAGCCGTTTCCAGATCGGCGGGCCGGCGGGCGCCTTTATCGTGCTGATGGCGGCAACCGTGGCACGGGTCGGCGTCGACGGGTTGCTGCTGGCGACGATGATGGCCGGCGTCTTGCTGCTCGTCATCGGCTACCTCAGGCTTGGCACCTACATCAAATTCATTCCTTATCCGGTGACCGTCGGCTTCACCGCCGGCATCGCCATCATCATCTTCTCCGGCCAGATCGTCGAGCTGTTCGGGCTAAAACTCGCCGGCAAAGAACCTGGACCGCTGGTGCCGAAGCTGATGGCGATCGGCGCGGCGGCCGGCACGATCAATCTCGCCGCCACCTTCGTCGCTCTGCTGACCATCGTCGCCATTGCCCTGATGAAACGGTGGCGGCCGAAATGGCCCGCCATGCTGATCGCCATCGGTCTGGCGTCGCTTGTCGTGGCGCTGTTTTCTCTGCCTGCCGAAACGATCGGCACGCGCTTCGGCGGTATCCCGCGCAGCCTGCAAATGCCGGCCTTTCCGCCGATCAGCTTCGGCAGGATGATCGACGTCCTGCCGGACGCCCTAGCCTTTGCGCTGCTCGGCGCGATCGAATCGCTGCTGTCGGCGGTGGTCGCCGACGGCATGACAGGAAGGCGGCACCGCTCCAACTGCGAACTCGTGGCGCAAGGCTTCGCCAACATCGCGTCCGCCCTGTTCGGCGGCATCTGCACCACCGGCACCATAGCCCGCACCGCGACCAATGTGCGGGCCGGCGCGCATGGACCGGTCTCGGGCATGATCCACTCGGCCCTCCTGCTTGCCCTGATGCTGGCGGCGGCGCCGCTGGCCAGCTACATCCCGCTTGCAGCCCTTGCCGGCGTGCTGGCGGTGGTGTGCTGGAACATGTTCGAGAAGCAGGCCTTTGCCACGCTGCTGCGTGCCTCGCGCGGCGACGCGCTGGTGCTGATGGCGACTTTCCTGATCGTCATCTTCCGTGATCTCACCGAAGGCATCGTCGTCGGCTTCGCGCTGGGCTCGATCCTGTTCATCGACCGCATGGCCAAGAACATTGCGGTTGAGCCGGATCAGGGACTGGTGCAGGACGATGTCGCCGACAGAACCGGCGCCGCCAGCGCATACGATTCCAGCGAAGCCAGCGATGCCGACACCGTCGTCTACCGGATTTCCGGCGCCTTCTTCTTCGGCGCCGCCTCGACCGTCGCCACGGTGCTGGATCGCATCGCCGACCAGCGCAAGAACTTCATCCTCGACTGCTCGGCCGTGCCGTTCTTCGATTCAACGGCGGCCAACGTCATCGAGAGCGCTGCCCACAAGGCGAGGCGCGCCGGCGTGCGCTTCATCATATCAGGCGCTTCGCCGCAGACACGCCGCATGCTGATCAACCACGGCGTCAAACGGCCGCTGGTGACATACGCCGCCTCGATCAGGGACGCGCGAGCGCAGTTGAAGAATGCCGCGCCGGGAGAGGTCTAACCCTCTCCTCATCGTCAGCGATGTCGGACGGACGCAAGCACCGCGTCAGGCAGCGGCGCCGCGCGCGCTGGCGTCTTCGTGCGGCGCGGCGGCCAGATCGGTGCGCGCCTTGCGCGCGAGTTTTTTTGCCGAGCGCCTGGGCCTATCGCCGAACAGATCGGCTGCCGCCGCAAGACAGGTCTTTTTCAGGCTTTTCTCCGAGCGCTTCAACAGCTTGCTCAGCAGTCGCGTTTCCTGAGGAGAGCCGAGCGGCCGGTCGTGGGCCTCGAGAAGCGTGCGCAAGACGAACACATCATGCAGTTCGCCCAGCTTTTCGCCAAGTTCGTCGACCGCCTTGCGCCGTGCCTTGATCGGCGTCGGCCACAGCCTTCCAAGCAGCGACAGATGCATGCCGTGAGTCTTTGCCGCCTTGCGCAGATCGTGGAAATCGTCGGCATCGCCGCGGGAGCCCGCCTTGTCCAGCGCCTTTCTGGCGCGACGCAGAGTGATGCGGGCGCCTTCGGCAAGCACATCGGCGGCCTGTTCGGGCTGGTCGGGCAAGACCAGAGTATCGATGCGGCTGATGCCATCCTCGCAAGCGGCAGTCGCGGCAGCTATCGCGGCGCCGAGGCCAACTCCACCATGCAATTGGTGCCGGCGCGCCACCAGCGTGTCGCGAACGGCATCGAGACCGCCGCCGGCGCTTTGCTCGGGAAAGTTTTTTGCCAGCCGGTCGATGGTTTCAACCAGCGCGGTCGCCTCGCGCGGGCCGGCAAGCAGGGCAGCCACCTCTCGGTAGCATTGGTTCTCGGTACTGCAAAATGTTTCGTCTCCGGGACGGACCAGGCGCAGCAAGGCACGCACCTTCTTCAGCCGCCTGCGGCATTTGTGCAGCGCCTGCTCCGGCCTGTCATGCGCCGCGTCCAGATGGACGAGCGCCTTGCCGATCTCCTCAGCGAGGATGCGCCTGACCTCGCCGGTCAACGGCAGGCGCGGATCGATGCGATAGCTCATGCGGCGATCTCCGGAATCCCCTCGAGGGCGAGCGACGCGTTGTAGAACCTGTGCTCGCCGGTGACTTCGCGGCCGAGCCAATCTGGCAGCATTTCGCCCTGCACGTCCTGCGGCGTCTCAAGCTCGGCGACCACCAGACCGCTGAGCATCCCGCCGAAGACATCGACTTCATAGAGATGGCCGCGATGCCTAACATGGTGGCGTGTCTTCTCGATGACACGACCGATTGCGAAGGCCAGCATCTCTTCCGCATCCGCCAGAAGGATCGGATATTCGAATTCGTCGCGTTCGCGGGCCTTGCTGCCGAATTTGAGCGTCAGCTTTGCCGAGGCGCCGTCGCTGATACGCACGCGGACCGAGCGGTCGGGCGCGGCAACGAGATAGAACTGGCGAATGCGGATGTCCGCTTCGACCAGATCCCGCCAGCCATCGCCGGAGACCAGGAACTTGCGCTCGATTTCCTTGACCATGGCTCCACACTAAAGCGCGCGCGGATGGAGATGGCAAGGTGGAGATCGACAGGTGGAGATCGGCAAGGCTTGACTTTAATCATTCGATTGATTAAACTGCGGATCATGAGCAAACCGACAAACGCTAAAATTCCGCGCCGCGAGGCATCCCCCGCCGAGATGACGCGCGCGGCACTTGTTCGCGCAGCGCTGAAGCTGTTCGGACGCCAGGGTTTTGACGGCACCTCGACGCGCGAGATCGCGGCTGAGGCCAGGGCCAATATCGGCTCGATCGCCTATCATTTCGGCGGCAAGGAAGGGCTTCGCACCGCTGCGGCCGACTATATCGTCGACACGATCCAGACCATTGCCGGCCAGGCGATCGGCAATCTGCAGGGCTCAAGCGAACCAGAAACGGGCGAACCAGAAACGGGCGACCCCGAAGCGGCGCGGGCACAACTGTTCACCGCGCTGGAGCGGATGGTGGCTTTCATCGTGGCAAGGCCGGAGGCCGGCGAGATCGTGCAGTTTGTCCTGCGTGAGCTGTCGCATCCGACGGCGGCACTCGACCGCATCTATGACGGCGTGTTCGAGCCGACGCATCGCCGGCTCTGCCTGATCTGGGAGCAGGCGACGGGCGAGGCGGCCGAAAGCGAGGCTACCCGACTCACCGTGTTCACGCTGATCGGCCAGGTCGTCTATTTCCGCATCGGCCGCGAGGCGGTGATGCGCCGCATGGGCTGGCGCGCGATCGGCGACGCCGAGGCCACCAAGATCGCGGCGGCAGTGACGGATAATCTCGGCGCGATTTTGGCTCGGCGTCACTTAACCGACCGGAAGGATCGTAGATCATGAGTTTCCTCTGCTCTGTGCCGCTCGCCGCCCTGCTTTTCAGCACCTGCGCACCGGCGGCGCCGCTCGCCGTCGGCTATGTCGAGGGCGACTATGTGCTGCTCGCGCCGATCGAGGTGGCGCAGGTCGAGACGATTTCGGTCAAGCGCGGCGATCGCGTCGCGCCGGGCACGCCAGTGGTGACGCTGGAAAGCGCCGATGCAAAAATAGCCGTCGCGCAAGCCGAGGCGGCCCTTGCCCAGGCCCAGGCGCAACTTGCCGACCTGCAGGTCGGCAAGCGGCCGGAAGAGATTGAGGTGCTCAAGGCGCAGGTCGACATGGCCAAGGCACAAGCCGCCGACGCCAAACGCAGATACACCCGCGCCAGCGATTTGTTCAAACGCGGCACCGGCACTCAGGCCGATTATGATACGGCTTCGGCGTCGCTGGAAACTGCCAACGCACAGCTCGGCCAGGCGGAAGCCAATCTCGCTGTCGGAGGCCTGCCGGCGCGGCCCGAGACGATCAAGGCCGCCGACAATCAGGTCAGGCAGGCGCAATCGGCGCTGGAGCAGGCGCGCTGGCGGCTGTCGAAGCGTGTGCTGGCGGCGCCTTCGCCCGGCCGCATCAACGATGTGATCCGCTATCCCGGCGACACCGCCGGGCCGACCGCGCCGGTCATTTCGATTCTGCCGGACGGCGCGGTGAAGCTCAGCGTCTATGTGCCGGAAAGCGCGTTCTCGTCGGTGGAAGTCGGCACGCTGCTCAACGTCCATTGCGACGGCTGCGGGCCGGACGTGAAGGCTCGCGTCAGCTACGTGTCGCCGGACCCGGAATTCACGCCGCCGGTGATCTACTCGCTCGAGACCCGGCAGAAGCTGGTCTATCTGGTCGAGGCGCGGCCGGAGGGCGACGCCGGCGCGCTGCAACCGGGGCAGATCGTTGATGTCGAACTGGCGGATATCGGCAAATGAACGTCATCGACGTCCACGGCCTGGTCAAGCGTTTTGGTGACAAGACCGTCGTCGACCATGTGACGATGACGGTGGCCGAGGGCGAGATCGTCGGCTTCCTCGGCCCCAACGGCTCTGGCAAGACGACGACCATCCGCATCATGTGCGGCCTGCTGACGCCGGATGAGGGCGAAGGCACGGTGCTCGGCTTCGACATCCGCACCGACAGTCTGAGGATCAAGCGCGAAGTCGGCTATATGACCCAGAAATTCTCGTTCTACGAGGATTTGACCATCGCCGAAAACCTGGAATTCGTAGCGCGGCTCTATGGGTTGAAGCCGCTCAACGAGCATGTCGCCAGGACGCTGGAGGATCTTGGCCTCACCTCGCGCAAGGACCAGTTGGCCGGCACGCTGTCCGGTGGCTGGAAGCAGCGGCTGGCGCTGGCCGCCTGCATCATGCACAAGCCCAGATTGCTGCTGCTCGACGAGCCGACGGCGGGCGTCGATCCGAAGGCGCGGCGTGAATTCTGGGACGAGATCCATCGGCTGGCCAGCGGCGGGCTGACCGTGCTGGTCTCCACCCACTATATGGACGAGGCCGAGCGCTGCCATCGCATCGGCTACATCTCCTACGGCAGGATGCTGGCCACCGGCACGGTCGACGAGGTGGTCAGGAATGCCGGGCTGACGACCTTCGTTGTGCAGGGTCCGCGCCTCGACCAGGTCGCTGCCGCACTCAGCGGCCGGTCCGGTGTCGACCAGGTGGCGCCGTTTGGCGCGACGCTGCACGTCGTCGGCTCCGACAAGACGGCGCTTCAGGCTGCGCTCGCCGATGTCGAGAAAGACCACAAGGGCGTCACGGTGACGCCGGGCGAGACCAGCCTGGAGGATGTGTTCATCCAGTTCATGTCCGGCTCGAAGGACAATATGGGATGAAAAACGGGATAAACAGCGTCTTTTCCTTCGCCAGGCTCGGCGCGCTGCTGATCAAGGAGTTCATCCAGATGCGGCGCGACCGCATCACCTTCGCCATGATGCTGGGCGTGCCCCTGATGCAGCTGGTGCTGTTTGGCTATGCCATCAACAACGATCCAAAGAGCCTGCCGGCCGCCCTGGTGGCGATGAGCAGCGATCCCTATACGCGAGCCATGGTTTCGGCGCTGCAGACCACCGGCTACTACCGCTTCGACCATGTCGCGCAAAATGCCGCCGAGGCGGAATTCCTGATGGCGCGTGGCGACGTCGCCTTTGTCGTCACCATTCCCGCCGACTTTGCCCGGCGAGTTGAGCGCGGCGACCAGCCGCAAATCCTGATCGAGGCTGATGCGACCGACCCGGCAGTCGCCAGCGGGGCCATTTCGACGCTCGGCACCGTTGCCAACCAGGCGCTGCTCAGGGCGCGCGGCATGCAGGAGACGGCCGCCGAAGCTGCCCGAGGCCAGTTCGAAGTCGTTGTGCACCGACGCTACAATCCGGAAGGCATCTCGCAATACAACATCGTGCCCGGCCTGCTCGGCGTCATCCTGCAGATGACGATGGTGATGATGACCTCGATCGCACTGACGCGCGAGACCGAGCGCGGCACGATGGAAAACCTTCTGGCGATGCCGTCCAGCCCACTCGAAATCATGCTCGGCAAGGTGCTGCCCTATCTGGTGGTCGGCGCCGTGCAAGTGGCGGTGGTGCTGGCGGCGGCCAAGCTGCTGTTTGGGGTTCCCTTCACCGGGTCGTTGTCGCTGCTGCTTGCGGCGGTTCTGGTCTTCGTGCTGGCGCTGGTGCTGCTCGGCTACACCATCTCGACGATGGCGCGCACGCAGATGCAGGCACTGCAGCTCACCTTCTTCTTCTTCCTGCCGTCGATCCTGTTGTCGGGCTTCATGTTCCCCTATCGCGGCATGCCTGGCTGGGCGCAGATCTTCGGCGAGATCCTGCCGCTGACGCATTTCCTGCGCATCATCCGCGCGGTGATGCTGAAGGGCGCCGACCTGCCGGCGGTCGCGACCGAAATCGGCTGGCTGGTCGTGTTCGTGGCGCTGTTTGCCGGCGTGGCGCTGGTGCGGTTCCGCCGGACGCTGGATTAGGATCCAACTCAATAGCTCACGCAATGGCCGAGATGTCACCTTGGATGCATGACCATTCGGATCGAGATTTTATGCCGGTCTGGCCTGATTCGGGACCGGCGGCAATTCAGGCGCATCCAGTCCTTTGAAGGGATCGCGCCAGGCGTCGATCTCTTCAAGCTGGCGATACCAACGACTGACCGAAGGATAATCGTCGAGCGGCAATCTGGCGATATCGTTGAAAGGCAGAAACGTCGCCATTCGAAAGTCGGCATAGGAGACCGAGTTTTCGACCAGCCAGTCTCGCTCGGAAAGCGCGGCCTCAAGTGTTGCAGCGGCCGTGCGAAAGTCTCTCAGCCCCTCCTCAACCCGGTGCTGATCGATCGGGCCAATCCCATATCGCTGCTTGGTGCCGCGTTCGAAATGCACGACGTCGCAAGCTCTTGCGAAGCTCTCTTTACCCCAACTGAGCCATCGGATCATCTCGGGTTCGTCGTCGCCGGTGCGCCAGAGATCCGAATGCGCGTCGCGTGAAAGCCGGCAGGCTATGGCGTCAGCCTCCCAGAGGCTGTTTCCCGAGCCTACGAGTATCGGCAATGAAAGATTGGGATTCAGCGGGCGATATCGCTCAGCCTGCCCGGGAGCGAAGGGCGATGCGAACTCAAAGTCGAGCTTTGCGTCGAGATAACGTGCCACGGCGACCGCGAGGCGAGGATTGGGATTGCGGCTGAAGAGCAGTTTCATTTCGTGTCAGCCTTTTTTGAATGGTGCCGGTTCGGTCGCCACCTAAGCCGCCGCCATGATCTCCGCATAGGTGCCGAAATCGACATTGCCGCCGGACAGCACCACGGCGACGCATTTGCCTGATAGCTCGATCTCGCCCGATGACAGCGCGGCCAGCCCGACGCAGCCGCCGGGCTCGACCACCAGCTTGAGATGGGCCATGGCGTCGCGCATCGCCTGTGCCGCCGCTCTGTCGGACACGGCAATGCCGCCGGCGAGATTCCTGCGGTTGATCTCGAAGGTGATCGCGCCCGGCTCGGCGGTGAGGAGCGCGTCGCAGATCGAAGTGTGGCCGGGTTCGATCGAAACCCGAGCACCTCTGGCCAGTGAACGACAGGTGTCGTCGAAATGCTCGGGTTCCACCGCCCAGACGGCGGTGCCCGGCGAGGCGTCCTTGACCGCGATGGAGATGCCGCTGCTCAGGCCGCCGCCGCCGCAGGGGATGACGACCGCGTCGAGGCTCACCCCGAGTGCTTTCGCCTGCGCCATCAGTTCGAGGCCGATCGTTCCCTGGCCGGCGATGATGGCCGGGTCGTCGAAAGGCAGCACCAGGACCATGCCCCGTTCCATGTACGGGCGAACCACCGCCATGCGATCGTCGCGAAACCGGTCGAACGGAACCACTTCGGCGCCCATTTTCCTGACATTGCCGACCTTCATTGCCGGCGCATCGGTGGGCATGGCGATAACCGCCTTGACGCCGAACATCGCCGCCGACGCGGCGACGCCTTGCGCGTGGTTGCCCGACGAGAAGGCGACGACGCCGCGGCTGCGCTGCTCATCGCTCAGCGACGACAGTTTGTTGTAGGCGCCGCGGAACTTGAACGAGCCGGTGCGCTGCAGCGTCTCCGGCTTGAACAGGACCCTGGCGTCGAAACGCTTGTTCAGTTCCGGTGATTCGATCAGCGGCGTTTCGACGATCAGGCCGGACAATCGCGTTGCTGCGCGGTGGATATCGGCGATGCCGGGAGGGGTGGTCATGGTGAGGTCCTGCAGAATGAAACCGCCCCATGGTGCACGGAAAACCAGGCCGCGCACCACTGGAAAAATGTGACCGAGACAATTCGTGGATTGCGAGCAGAGAGTGGCGCTCCTCGCCGACCGCTCCTCACCCCAAAAGCGTCCGTTGCCGTTTGGCGCCGCCCATCTTGCGCCAGGTGTTGAAGCGATGGGTGGCGGCGGCGAAGGATATCTTCATCTGCTGGGCAACCGAATAGCGCGACTTGCCCTCGTCGAACAGGCGGTAGCAGCATTCGACGCCCTCCTCGGTCAGCTTGCCGTCGGGGGCCTTGTTGTGCGGATTGGCCGGGTCGAATTTCTCGACCTGCTGCTCGACCAGGCCCTTCAGGCGCTGCAGATCGGCCTCGATGCTGGCGATCAGGTCGAGAACGGGTTTCGGGTCAAATGCATGGGTGGGCTGTTTTGCCGGCATCCGGGTTCCTTTCGCTTGGCTTAAGCCCACTATATAGGTGAACATTCGCCAATAATGAAGGGCGCTGGCGGAGGATTCCCGCAACCATAAATTTGAACCTCCGGCTACAAGCGATTGACCAACGGTGCACCAAACTCTAGTTTAGAATAATTCTAAACTAGGGCGGATTTCTCATGCTTTCCCGTGTTTTCGATTTTGGTCGCCGTCCCTTCGAGTCGCTCTCGGAGCAAGAGATCCTGGCGCTCGCCATCTCTTCCGAAGAGGATGACGGGCGTATCTACCGCGCCTATGCCGACGGGCTGGCGGATAGGTTTCCGCATTCGGCCAAAGTGTTCGAGGAAATGGCGGAGGAGGAGGATGGCCATCGCGACTCGCTGATCGAGCTTCACCGCGAGCGTTTTGGCGAGCGCATTCCGCTGATCCGGCGCGAGCACGTAAAGGGCTATTACGAGCGCAAGCCCGACTGGCTGGTCCGGCCGCTCGGCATCGAACATGTGCGCCAACAGGCCGAGTCTATGGAGCGTCAGGCCTACCTGTTCTATGTCGAAGCGGCGAAACGCACCAGCGACGCCTCGACGCGAAAGCTGCTCGACAATCTGGCGGTGGCCGAACAGGGCCACGAGACGCTGGCGCAGCGGCTGGAGCAAAAGCATGTGTCGGGCGCGGTGAAAGCCGAGGAAGCAGCGGCCGAGCAGCGCCAGTTCATCCTGACCTATGTGCAGCCGGGACTGGCCGGGCTGATGGACGGATCGGTGTCGACGCTGGCGCCGATCTTCGCCGCCGCGTTCGCCACGCACGACACGTTCCAGACCTTCCTGGTCGGGCTTGCCGCCTCAATCGGCGCCGGCATCTCGATGGGCTTCACCGAGGTCGCCTCCGACGACGGCAAGCTGTCGGGCCGCGGCTCGCCGGTGAAACGCGGCATCACCACAGGCGTGATGACGGCGCTGGGTGGCCTCGGTCACGCCTTGCCCTACCTCATTCCGTACTTCTGGACCGCGACAATTCTCGCGGTCGTGGTGGTGTTCTTCGAACTGTGGGCGATCGCCTTTGTGCAGAACCGTTATATGCAGACGCCGTTCTGGCGCGCCACCTTCCAGGTGGTGCTGGGCGGCGCGCTGGTGTTTGCGGCTGGAGTGCTGATCGGGAATGCCTAGCAGCCCTCTTGCCTTCTCCCCTTGTGGGGGCCGAAGGGCGGGCGAGGCCCGTGACTCGCCCCGGGCGGTGGATCGGCGGCGCGCAGCGCCGAGACGGAAGAGGGGTGTTGGACGGAGTACTGTCGGTGCCAAGCTGGAACACCCCTTGTGTCTCTAGAATCATGCATGATCGGGTTGGCGGGTGACCCGGGTCATGACCGGATCACCCGCTGCG
>NZ_JBVVPY010000032.1:0-13545 GCF_055811335.1 Mesorhizobium sp. WSM4847
CTTCCGCGGGCAGTGGACGGCCAAGGACCGCAGCGAGAGGTTCCTTCGAAAAGAATGGATGGAGACGCGCATGTTGGTGCAACGGACAAACTTGGTTAAATCGTCGGGGATCGCGGCGGCGGGGCGGCCGCCTCCAGGGCTGCCAGCGATGCCGGCCAGGAGATCGTCGATTCTGACGGCTATGGAAGATCTGGAGCGATTTGTTCCCGACGATCCGCGGGATGATCGTCCGCAGGGGCGTTGATCCCTATCCCAACTTGGCTCGGGCTGCATCTGTCTGAGCGCAGCTCTATGCATTGCGCTGAAAGTCCGAACCCGGCCTGCACTGGCTCGCTGATGGCTTCAGCGCGTAGGAGCCACGAATATTCCGCCCAGCATCGTACTAAGGAATAATCAATGACCGATAACTCTCCTAGGCAAGCCGTTATTCTCGCCGCTGGCTTCGGCTCGCGTCTGCGACCGCTGACTGCCTTGCGGCCAAAGCCCCTGGTTGAAGTCAATGGCACTCCGATTCTCCACAACGCGCTGCGAAGCCTCGAGACTGTTGGCGTAGAAGAGGTCACTATCGTCGTCGGCTATCGCAAGGACGCAATCGAATATTCCTGCGGCAACTGCTTCGGAAGTATCAAAATCAGTTATGTCGAATCGAATGTTTTCGACAGAACCGGTAGCGCCTATTCGCTGTGGTTGGCGCGTCACGCGCTTTTGACCGGCGATACCTATGTTCTCGAAGGTGATGTCTTTTTCGAGCCGGACGCGCTTCGCTACCTCACAATGGGCGAGGCCAAGAATGTCGTAGCCGTCGCCCCGTTCGACGCATCCATGGAAGGTTCCGCCGTGGTCCTGACGGATCGCGGTTATATCGCCGAAGTGCGGATGGGGCAGACCGCTGCAAACCTGACGGACGGTTCACAGCAGCTGTTCAAGACCATTAATCTCATCCGCCTTTCCGGCGAGGATCTGCGCACAACTGTCATCCCGCATCTCGATGATCTCATCGGCGCCGGCGCCGTCAAATCCTACGTTGAGGAGCTGCTATCTCAGCTGGTTCAGCAGAAGGACCTGCAGATCGCGGCTGCCCGATGCGACGATCTCAAATGGTATGAGATCGACAGCGAGGAGGATCTTTTGATCGCCGAAAGGATCTTCGCGCCAGAGGCCGGCCTAACGGAAGCCCAACCCCTGGCAGCGGGTTCTGCATGCTGAACCGAGCAGAGGCGGGCAACAGATAGGAGACAGACATGTTAGCGCAACGAATTTCTCTCCTTTCCGGATCGGGGACCGCGGCAGCTCGGGAAGCCGCAAGGGCAGCGGCAGCCCAAGGTCGCGAGATTGCGGACCTTGCCGCCGGCGAGGTGATCACCGAGGCACCGGCCTCGGTTCGCGAAGGCGCGATCGCCGCCATAAATGCCGGTGCAAACCGTTATACTGAATCCATTGGCCTGACGTCCCTCCGCAGAGCCGTTGCCGAGAAGCTGTCGACCGAAACCGGGCTTGCGTGGGATACCGACAACATCGTCATCACTGCAGGCGCGAAACAGGGCTTGCTTGATGCCACCTTGGCGCTCGTCGATCCAGGCGACGAAGTCATCATTGTTCGTCCCTGCTGGCCGACATTCGCATCGCAGATCCTTCTGGCGGGCGCAAAGCCTGTCTTCGTGGACGCCAGGCCGCCTTCCTATGTTCCCGAAATCCGCGCCATCCGTGGCGCCGTAACACCAAAGACCGCGGCGATTATCATCAACTCCCCGAATAATCCGACGGGAGCGGTGTACGACCGGGCGACCCTCCAGGCCATCGGTGATCTCGCAATAAAGTATGATCTTTGGATCCTTTCCGACGAATGCTATTCCAATTTCGTTTTCACCGGTGATCGTCATCAGTCGATCACTATGGCTCATCCGGGCATTCGTTCACGAGCCATACTGGTCAATGCGTTCTCCAAAGAGTTGGCCATTACCGGGTGGCGCCTTGGCTATTTCGCGGCACCACCCGAAATCGTCGCTGCGGCCAAGAAGCTTCAGAGCCATACGACGTCGAATGCGAATGTGATTGCTCAACACGCCATACTGCATCACCTCGAAGCCGGCGACGGCAGTTATGAGCGGGAGATGCATCAGCGCCTCGCCGCTGCGCGGAAGGCGGGGCTAAGAATCCTTTCCAAGCTGGAGGACGTCGCGCCACCGCGTGCCGATGGCTCATTCTTCTTCTATCTCGATCTCGCGCCGCTTCTCGCCAAGCTGCCGAGGACTACCTCAATTCGGACGGTAGACGATATTGCCCGAATCCTTCTTGAGGAAGCAGGTGTCGCTTCGGTCGCCGGAACCACGTTCGGGGACGAGACAGGACTGCGGCTTTCATTCGGAGCGCCACCGGAAAAACTCGAACCGGCCTTGGAGAAAGTCGTCGCTGCACTCAATGGCCTGAAAAGCCGTCAGGCGGCGGCCTGATCGAAGCAATTGGAGACCGAGTTGACAAAGGCACGTAGCGGATAGCGTTCACTCTGGAATCACGCGCCGCATCGCACGCTCATCCTTTTCCAGTCGCGGGCCGATGGCGCCCGGGGCGCCGCCACAAGAGCTGTCGAGGGAGTACCCGATGCTGATCTACCTTCGAGACTATGCCAATGCCATTACGGCAGCGGGCTATCTATTCGCGATCCTCGGACTTTTCCTGGCGCTGAACGGCCATATTGAGCTCGGTACCGCATCGATGCTCTGGATGTGGTTCCTGGACCACTGGGACGGCCATGTCGCCCGCAAGACAAAGAACAGCCGGCGGCCGGGCATGGCAGATTTTGGGAAGAGTTTTGACGGGTTCGGCGATTTCATTCACGGCGTTCTGTTTCCGTCCATCGTCATCGTCTTGATCGGCAATGGAAGCCTTCTGTCCTTTATCGCTGTCCTCTCTTTGGTAATGGCCGGCGCAATCCGGCTTAGCTATTTCGCGAATGTTGGATTGACATCTGACGGCCGGTTTCAGGGAATTCCCGTCTCCTACGACACGCCGCTATTGGCTATCTTCTTGCTCAGCAAACCGGCCGTTCCGGATGGAATGTTTGCAACGCCGCTGTGCGTCGCGTTCATCGTTCTTGCGGCGCTTCATCTGGCAACACCCGTTCAAGTACCCGCAATTCGCGGCAAGGCCGTGCCAGTCGCCTCGGCTGTTGCCGTATGCGTGTCTGTCGCTTTAGCGATCTTCGGCGAGCTGAACACGGGCTTCGGCAAATGGTGAGATACGGAAGAGGACACAGCGGAGGAAACTATGAACAAAATCCTGCCAATGGTGGATCCATCAAGAAATACGCTAGAGTCAGATCTCATCGACTTCGGCCGAAACTTCCCTCCGCCAAGTCTGATCATTAACGATCGCTTGAAGGCCACGTTAGACGCGATCATCGAAACGGATGTGGCTACGGCCATCCGCTTTCCTCGATTCTCGGGATCGGAGCGCGATCGTCTCGCTGGCGCAAAGTGGCTATCTCGACGGTTGGGCGCACCGCCGTCTTTGGAAACAACGACACTTACCAACGGATCGCAAAGTGCACTGATCATGTTGATGGCCAAACACGTGGGTCCAAGCGGAATTCTGCTGACAGAATCTCTCACATACCCAGCCATCAAGCCCCTTGCGAAGCTTCTCGGAATTCAGCTCCGGGGCGTCCGTATCGACCATGAAGGTGTTGACCCCGACGACCTTCTGCGTGTTTGCCGGCAGGAAGGCAGGAAAGCGCGCGCATTATATTGCATGCCGACGATTCACAATCCGACTTCGGTGATCATGTCCCCCGGACGCCGCGCGACGATCGCGCAGATTGCCAGAGACACCGATCTCCAGGTTTTCGAGGACGACATCTATGGCGTGCTTCCGGAAATTGCGCCTCCGCCCCTGTCAACATATGCGCCCGAGCGGAGCTGGTATATTCAGGGCCTCAGCAAATCGCTTGCCGCCCAACTCCGCATTGCCTACGTCGTCGGCCCGAGCGGAGGAGCCCTATCTGAGGTATTTTGGCCTAGCGTACGAACCACCAATTGGATGGTTGCGCCGATCGTAGCCGAAATTGCGACCCGATGGCTGGAGACGTCGACCTCCGAAGAAATCCTGTCAACCGTGCGGCAAGAGACCGCCGAACGCCGCAGGCTCGCGACGGAAATCCTACATCTCGCGCCAGGCACCGGCCATCCCTCCAGTTATCACCTATGGCTTCAGGTGCCGCCCGGACTGTCGCTCGACGAACTGATGCTCCGATGTCGAGATCACGGAGTCGGCATCGGTTCGGGAAATAATTTCGTAGTCGATTCCGACTCAAGTCCCGAGCGCTTTCGCATCGGTCTTGGAGTCCCGAGCAATCGCCCGGTTCTAACACGCGGCCTTGAGGTCGTTGGCAATTTAACTCAATGACGCCCAGCCAAAAGACGAATGCAATGGGAGAAAAAATGCCCATCAACGAGGAACTGTCGGATCCCACATATCAACGCCTAAGGTCGGCCTCGTTCATACCCGTGTTCCCCCGAATGTACATGACAGAGGATGCGCTTCATGTCGGGCTTGTCGAGGAAGTCGACTGCGAGGAAGTCCGACGGATCGGTCTGTTGCCCGCTCGTGCACGACCGGCACCAGCATATTCCTATGCGGCCGAACAATTTCACCTGGCCGCCTTTCTTGGCGACACGATCATTTCTGTCGCAACGTTCTTGCGTGAGAATCAATCCACCAGCAAACCACTGAAAAACAAAGGCTCTTCTTGGCGCCTGCGAGCCATGGCCACGCATCCCGACTTTCGTAATCAGGGATTTGCATCTGCAGTTCTCGAGCACGGCCTAAGGACGCTTCGCAGAAGAGACGCCACACACCTATGGGCCAACGGCCGATCGACGGCGATGGGTTTCTATCTTCGGCACGGGTTTTTGCAAGTGGGCGGAGAACGGAAACCACCCGACGTTCAACCACACTACCAAATTGAACGCCGTGTCTGAACAAAGCGCTCAAACAAACACGGCCCGTTTCGGGGAATCGTGGGTATGCGCAAGCAGACGAAATCCAATCCGGTTGCCAAGGGTCCGTCTGGCTGGAAAGGCGGACAGTCGGGACGGCTAAGCGGCTATTCACTCAGCGAAACAGGACAGGCTTACGCTTCCGCCGTTCCGCCCTCAATATAGATAGTGCTTCCAACATGGACACGCCGAAGAACCTGGCGGAATCCGCCGAGCGTGGCTTCGAAGGCCTGTTCACGAATATTCTGCCCGGATTGCGCTGCCGGCTCAATAACTTCGCGCATAACGCGCCCGCTCATGGTGCCCGGCTGCGCAATTTCGAGAAGGTGTAGAATGGTCGGAGCAAAATCGCAGATGCCCGATGGAACCATTGAGACGGAACCCGGCGCTGGGAATGCCGAACCGGCGACAATTCCGACGGCAGCGAGTTCTTTCGGATGCAATCCGCCGTGGACGCCTAGGCCCGTGCGGCGGTCGTTATCATAGAAGGTTCCCCCGTCAAGGCCAAAGGGGTCGACACTGTCATCCGCCCGGAAGGAAAAAGAGACGTCTGGTGCGCGCGGGTGATCGGCAAGGACCAGATGGTTGCCAAGGCTGCCGGGTGCTATTCCGTCGATCTCATTTCGCTCACGTGTGAAGACCGGTCCACACCACGGTTGGCTGGTGATCGTCGCCACAAGCCGCACGATCTGTTCGTCAGTGGGTTCGGCGAGATAGAGCGCGCCCACCTGTCCGGGCACCACCACGACATCTATCTCCGGCGCCGGGGCGACGCCTGGCCGGAAGCCGGCGTCCCGCAGGCTGTCGATCACCGAGACACGTGTATGGCCGGTGATATGACCGTGATCCGAGACTGCGATGATCTGTATGCCTTCGGCACGGCCTTCCGCCTCCCACCAGTCGAGAACACGGCCAAACTGCCGGTCGCAGTGAGCGATGATGCCCCGAGTCGCCTGGGCTCCCGTTCCATGGAAATGCGACGTGACATCAGGCTCGCCATAGGAAAGGATCGTCACATCCGGCCGATGCTTCGGCCAGACCACCTCGAGAAAGGCCGACGTGATCCAGTCCTGCCCAGCCTCGTCCGGCTCGATCTTGGGCGGCCCCGGCGTTAGCGGACCAACAAGGACTTCAGCTTCCGCCAACACATCATCGGGTGTGCATGCCTCCAGGAAATGTCCCGAGAGACGAACATGCCCGAAATCCTCCGCCTTATGATGGAAGAAGCGCGTCGTGCCCGGCGTGTTCGTGGCCAGCACGGCAAGGCTTCGGCCTACTGAAGCGAGAATTTCGCCCATCGTCGGCACGGACATCAGTTTGCCGCCGCTTTCGAGATCGAGCTTGCGCAGGAGCACAGCATCCGACGTATCGATATAGCGCGGCGGCGAAATCGAACGATCGACATATTTGTTGCCGACCATGCCGTGCCGTCCGGTGGTGGCGCCGGTGACGAGGCTGGGAAATGCTGAGCGCGTCTCGCTCGGATAGACTGTTCGGTGCTCCGACAGCGTGACGCCAAGCGACTGCAGGCGGCAAAGATTGGGCGTCAATTCCGGGGAGATGAGATCGGGACGAAGACCGTCGAAGCTCACAACGAGAAAGCGGGGAGGATGCATGTTGTCTTTATCCGAAACTTGATGATTGCTGGACCCAAATCAGCCGCCGACCTTCAGAAGTATGGATAGTGGAGATAAGGGGAGATCGGTTGTCGGCATCGAACAGACGACGAGGCCGGCAACAATGCTGTCAGGCCTCCATGGGCACCTCTTCAACGACAGCCGGGCCTTGGAACTTACTCCCCCGGCGAAGACGGTACCGGCCGATCACCGAGGTCTGGACTCGCAGACGGCTAATTTCGAGTTCGATTGGATCAAAGTCGGGGCTAGCCTTCATGAGGCATTTCCAAGCTTTTGAACGTTTTGAAAAAGGCGTCAAGGTGTTGCACCTCGTCATGAAGCTCGACGAGATGAGCCATAGTGGCTCTCGCGCCATGTGCTCCGAGAAAGAAGTAATGCCCTCCTGGCAAATGTCTGGACAGCCGCCGCGGAGCAGCGACAACGCTGTCGCGCAGGCGCATCCAGTCATGCGCGGAGAGCCGCAATGGCGCTAGCTTCGGCAGGACGTTGCGTAGAAGACCCTTGACCGTGATGCTTCCCCAGACCACCTCATCCGAGAAGGCGTGAATATAGTCCCGCGCATCCACCGGAATGATTGCCGCGCAGATCGGATAGTCGTCGCCCGAAAATACACCTGCCGCGCGAAGCGCATCGGGAAGCTCTGATGGCTGCTCGCCTTCGAAGAACGGGTCAAGCTCGGGCCCCCAAAGTCTCGGGGGGACATTCGTGCGATAAAGGTCCCGGAAGAGTGCCGGTTCGATGATGGTTTGCCCTTCCACTTCCGCGATCGCGAGAAGTTCTTCCAGCCAGCGCTCGTCTCGCGTGCACCCATCCCGGGTTCCGACCGAAAGATTCCAGAGCCCATTTGATAGAAGGCTCTCGGGTGGCGCCCCTACGCCGTCGAGGCGCGGAAAGGGTGGAGTGGCGCTGAGCGAGACGAAACATTCGAGTGCGAGGTTGCGACGGCGCAACTCATGGGTAAAGGCAAAAACCAACTTGCCGCCCATGCTCCAGCCGCATGCGATAATTGGGCGGCTGCCAACTTCGCCGATTGCCTTTGCAACAAGTTCCGCGAGCGCCGAGGCCCATTCCTCTAGCTTGAGATCTGGCTTTGGTTCGGAGAACAGTGAGTGATCCCCGGGATAGCTCGCGGTGAGTAGACCCCACCCTTGCTGCTCGAGCCAGTAGTCAAGAAAGTCGCTTCTACGGCCCTGTGGATGACCATAAACAATACGAGCGAGCACCCCACCGCCGGGCAGGAAGACAACGAGTGGCTTCTTCGGATCGCCGAGGCGTGCATAAGAGAGGACAGGAACACCTACGCAATCGTGTCGATGCTCTCCAGGAAACAGTTGTTGCAGTTCAGATTGAGAACCCATGGCGTCGTCCGTTGGTGCTTTTCAAATATCGATCGAAGCAAGGCGTGTCAGACGGGATGCACCGATCCGTCAGCTGCGATGCGAAGCCACTCGCCAGGCTCGAGGAGCAGAACCTCGGGCACGGCCTCGCCTTTAACCTTGGCGTCCTCCATGCAGAGCATGAATGCGCGAACCAAGTCATCGTCCAGGCTTGTATAATGACACGGCAAAACCGTGTTCAGACCCAACCATTGCGCCGCCAGGACCCCTTCGCGGGGAGAAAGGTCTGTCGTGAGTTTTTTGCCGGGAGCGTTGGAAGGTATACCTGCCGGGTTCGCGAGCCCAAGTGATCCGATCGTCGGACGGTACAACTCACCTTGCAATTTCATGTCATGAAACAGGGACGTGTCGCCCGGATGGTACCACCGGATGTTTTCGTTTAGGTCGAGGATAAACGCCAAGGGAATGCCGGAGACAAAGGTGCCGTCGGGCAGGGTGGTAAATGAGCAATGGCGGCATTCGAGAGTTTGCACTTCGAAGCCGGCGACCTCCAATCGCATGCCCCATGCAGTCACGCGGATCTGCGACGACGGAACGCCATGGGCCTCAAGATAGGCGCGGACCTCGCCCCCGCAAATCACAGGGGTACCGGACTTCAGCGCAATTCGTGCCGTGTCACCAAGGTGGTCCTTGGCAGCATGGGACACCAGAATGAGGTCGACCTGATCGAATTCCTCCGGTACGGCAGGACACGTCGGATTGCCAGTCAAAAACGGATCGAGCAGCACCCGACGGCCGTCTTGAGTAATCATTTCGTAGGCCGCGACACCGAGGAAACGCACCTGCAAGAAAGGGTTTTCTGTCATTTTATTCACCTCGGCAGGAGAGCCTGAACATCGCTGCGCATCTTCGGGAGAGCCTCCTCCGGGCTTAGACGCAGAGTTGCGACATCCTGAAGAATTGACTTGATGGTTTCGGTAATACGAAGTGAGTTTTCGCCGGGGAACGAGTACCATGATTCAGCCTTGGCAGAAGCTGCTACGGAGACGAGCCTCGGGTCGTCGGGCTTAGCCTCTTTGAGAGGACCAGCGGCGCCCAGTCGATTGCCCGGCAGGTAACCCGTTGCTTCGAATACGTCCGCCTGCACCTGCGGGCTCGCCATGTATTTCATGAAGGTCCAGGCCGCTTCTTGCCGTTTCGGATCCGTGCTGAGCAGCATCATGCAATTGCCACCTGCTGGGAGGTGGCCGTTTTCGGAGACCGGAAACGGCGCAGTCCGCACCGGGAAGTTGGCCTGCTTCATCAAACTCTTCAGAAAACCGCTCGACGTCACGAGTATCCCGATGGACCCGGCGGAAAAACCCTGAGAAGCCTGCGTGCGCGGCATATCAATCTGTCCAGTCTTGCCGAACATCTGGACGACGTCGAGGGCTCTTTGGCCTTCGGCGCCGTCGAACTCGATCTTTTGATCATCAGCCGACATCATGTGCCCGCCCTGGGCATCGATCAAAGCCATGAAGGTCCAGTTGCCGGTCGCAGCATGGTCAAAGAACCCGCCGATCCGGTTGTGGCCAGTGGCGCTGATTTTGCCCGCAAGTGCGGTAATACCTTCCCAGGTATCGGGAAAATGGTCCGGGTCTTCACCGGCGGCTTTCACGAGGGCGGCATTGTAGTAAATGACCGGGACGGACACGATGAAAGGCAGCCCGTAGCGCTTACCATCGTGTCGGCATAGCTTCTTGGAGCTCGCCACATAATTTTCGTGGATCCAGTCTGCATCGTCCGCGAGAATCGGTTCAAGCGGGACCGGCAGTCCGCGCTGAACGGTAAGCCGCGAGTTGTTGTAGCCTTGGAAGACGATATCCGGCGTATCGCCGACGATACTGTCCTGGAGCAGGCGCTTTGTCAGGTCGTCATAATCCGTGGCCGGTGTCTGCAGGATCACATTGATGTCTGGATGAGCCTTCTTGAACGGCTCGACGATCTCCTCTGGGAACGACCCTTTGACGTAGAGAACATTGAGCGTTTCCGCGTAAGCGGCGCTGGCGGTCAGCGCCAACAACGGCAATAGGAGGCGGAGAGATCGAAACGGCATGGCGGCAGCTCCAGGAGTGGTAGGGTTGCGAAGCAAAGTCCTTGATGAGTTTCGTCCCGCTAGTCGGCTTCACGAAACGTTGCGGGAGTAGCGGTCCTTTTGACGAACTCAGCAGCATCTGTGATCGCTGCAACCGCACGGGGAACCATTCGGGTCCGTCCACCAAAACCGTGGACCAAACCATAGTATCGACGGACCAGGGCCTGCCCGCCTTCTGCGGTAACGCGTTCTGCAAGCGCCAACTGTTCGTCCCTGAGGGTATCGAGTTCAGCGACACCGAGCCACATCGGCGGCAGGCCGGCGAGAGACGCTGCTCTGAGTGGGGAAATGTATGGGTCGGAGGGCAGTGCACCATTGGCGACGTAGTGCGCAGCATAGCCAAGAAGCCGCTGTGTCGAATTGCCATAACGGCCATCACCAAAGGCCCGGTGGCTGGGCGTGTCGAAGTCCGTGCACTGAAACCAGCCGTAGAACAGCACGAGCCCGCTCGGTCCCGGCAAGCCGTCGTCACGGCATTTGATGGCGGCGGCAAGAGAAAGATTTGCTCCCGCCGAGCCGCCGCCCAGAAAGACGTCTTCTGCGTCGAGATTCCATGTGACCGCTGCCTGTCGGCACCACTGCATCGCGGCGAGCACGTCAGAAAGCGCGGTCGGATAGGGATTTTCCGGGGCCAGTCGATAGTCCAGCGACAGGACCGCGAAGCCGGACTTTGCAGCCAGATGCCGACATGTGCAGACGTCGGAAGCAATAGACCCCCGGCACCAGCCGCCGCCATGAAGGTAAATGAGCACGGGAGTGTTCTGCTGCGTTGGGCGATATAGTCGCGCCGCTATCGTTCCATCGGAAACGGGTATCTCCAGGTCATCGAAATGGGTGATTTCGGGCGCTCCCTCGCTCCAAAATCCGCCGAGTTGCCTTTGCTGTCGGCGATTATCCTCGAGTGTAACGGGGAGGCCGCCGGCATGCCGCTGCAATTCCTCCTGCTTCGCCATGGCAGCTGCCATATCCGCATCGAGCGCGGGATCGTTTGCGTCCGGCACAAAATCGAAGTCCGGCCAGTTTTGCAGATCTCGTTGATCGTGATTGAATTTATGGCTGTTCATGACGTCCAATCCTTGCCAAGCACGAAGACACAGTCGCCGAGGCCTGTCCTGGCCGGAATCCGCCGGCAAAGGATGACGCCGCCTGACTTGGCGATCACCGGCTGTGGCTCACGCCAGGGCGCTGTCGTGAAATGAATGAGGCCAGTCGTCTGACCCGCCTCGACCCGATCCCCAAGGCCAACAAATGGCTCAAACAGGCCACGCTCGCTGGTTTCTGCGTAGATGTAGTCCCGGCTTGGAACACGCTTTAGCAGCTCGCAGTCGAGCGGCGGCCGCTCCGTCAGCGGCTTTCTCGTCACGCCGACGTGATGAAGGAGCCGCATTACGCCGTGCTCCGCGAAATCAAGTGCTGCACGAGACACGCCCCCGCCGCCCCCTAATTCGGACGAAAGATGCTGCACACCCTGACGCTCGCAGGCGCCAATGAGTGCGCTGTCACCGCCCGTTGAATGGTCAATAATCATCCCGGTTGGCATGCCGAATACACGGAGGAGATCGAGAGCATCGCCCATGCGGCCGGGATCGGATGGGCTAGCGATGACAGCACAGGGTAGGTATTCGATGCTAAGACTGCCGGAATGCAGGTCAAAGGCAAAGTCAACGCGTCTCAGCAATTCACTTTCGATCAGATGGGCAATCATTGACGTGGGGTCGCCATCGGGATCACCAGGAAATTTGCGGTTGAGGTTTCCATCATCGAGGGGTGAATTGCGGCGGTCGGCGCGAACCGCCGGAGCATTCGCTCCTGGAAGGATGATGATCCGGCCACGAACGTTTTCGGCTTCCAACTGCCGGATCAGCTTCGTCAGGATGATCTGGCCTTCGTATTCGTTGCCATGGCTCCCTGCCATCAGCAGGACACCGGGACCCTCGCCGTTGCGAATTGTAACCACGGGGATGGCCTCGAAGTTGTACCCAACCTCGTCTCCGGATCGGTCGTACACAGCAAGCGGCAGCCGGAAATATCCAACGTGCTTGCCGTCCGCGTCCAGGTCGAGGTCAGTCCAGATCTTAGTCTTTGGCGTTTTATCCACGTCCGTCACTCAGCAATTGTAGGCCTGGATGATCGCATCCAAGCCGCGTTGAAAGGTGGCTCGATCGCGGGCCGTGCCGGTTCCAAAGCGGATGGCATTTGGCGGTGTGCCATCTCCAAAGGCATAGGTGGCGCTGGGACTGATAATGACCCCGAGGGAGCCCACCAACTCGACGAACCTTTCCGCCGGGCGCTCTTGCGGAAGATTGAGCCAGACATGCAGGCATTCCGGCATGGTACGGATGTCGGCGCCAATGAAACGGGGCGCAACAAGGGCCTGCCGCTCGCGCGTTTCCGTGCGCACCGCGTCGATGATGCGGGTAGCCCCGTCGCCCTCGATCAGTCTGGTCGCGACGACTGCGTTGATCGGCGCGCACATCCAATAGGTCGCGCGTGCCCCTGGCCAGAACAGCTTCGGCACATCCTCTGCTCTAGGCGCGATGACATAGGCAACCTTGAGTGCGGCTGCCATGGATTTGGCGGTGCCAAGGATGTACCAGGAAAGTTCCGGTGCGAAAGACGAGAGCGGCGGCGGAATATCCCGCGGCAGGAGACTGTAGATGTCGTCCTCAATGATAGCGACATTGTAGCGGCGGCAGTTTTCGGCAATCGCTTGTCGCCGTTCGACGCTCATCACGGCCGTTGTCGGGTTCTGCAGGGTCGGAAGAGCATAATAGGCGGAAGGCGCATCTTTACGGCAGATCGCCTCGAAGGCCCCGGGGTCGATTCCCTCATCGTCCATCGGTATTGCGCTGAGGCGAAAGCCGAACATCTCGGCGAACTGGCGCATCGTCGGATAGCTCAACGCTTCAATAGCAAGGCAGCCGCCCTTACCGACGAGCCTATGCAAAAGCATGGACAAAATACTCTGCGTCCCATTGGCGACAACCACCCGATCCGCGGACGGAATCTCCGGGAGCCGCAGAGCCGCAAATATCGCGCCGGCGGTCCGGTCGCGTTCCGAACCGCAGAATTGATGGGCGCCTATCAGTGAATTTGGGGATCCCTCATCCAGAACCTGGGCGATCGCGGCGCGGTAGATATCGTCAAATACATGGGGGACGAGCGGGGGCAGGTTCCCGCTCATATTGATCGGATTCATTTCATTCGTCCTAGCGTTTTTCTTTGTTGGGCGTCGTTGTGGGATGAGCAGCAGGCTTTCCGAACAATAGGGGTGGACTGCAATTGTAATGCAGGCCATCAGCGAGCGATTTTGGATGTACAGGGGGGGGGGGGGGGGGGAAACCCCCCCCCCCCCCCCCAAAAAAAAACCACAAAAAACAAATGGTGCGGGTTGAACAAATTTCCAAAGAACGAGTGGGAAAGGGTTTGCACGGAATATAAGG
>NZ_JBVVPY010000032.1:13555-67176 GCF_055811335.1 Mesorhizobium sp. WSM4847
TTTGGGGCGGGGTTGTGGTCTTCGCCGCCGGCTTCCCCAAAATTGGGGGTGCACTCAATTTTAAATCCCGCCAACCTGGGTGCTATTTGGCAGGCCCTGGGGGGGGCGGGAGGCAATCGCGCCTCCCGCCGGAACAAGCTACAGGCCAAGCAGCTTCGTTGTCGCGTTGACCATAGTGGCCATGGCCTCTTCTGGAATGGTCTGACCGGCAATGAGCTTGCGTTGAGCTTCGATCATTACGTCGAAAATCTTCACCGAGTTATCGCCTGGGAATGCGTACCAATCGACGGCACGATCGAGCTGCTGGAGCGAAGCTTTCTGCAGCGCGTGGGCATCAAAGAAGTCACCGAGCGCGCCGCCGGCTTTCACCACGTTCTGATTGACGGGCATATATCCGGAGTTCTCGACCAGAATCTTCTGGCCAGCGCCGCTCAACATAAACTTGAAGAATTCCCATACTTCTTTCTGCTTCTCGGGTTCGTCGGTCAGCATCATCAGACCGTTACCGGCTCCGGGGATTAGTCCCTCCTTGGACAGGACCGGAAGCGGCTTGATGTCGAAGTCGAAGTTTCCAGCGCTCTCCTTCACGACCTTGGGAATACCGGAGGCGGTGCGGACGTTGATGCCAAGAGTGCCGGCACTGAATGCCTGCCTTGCCTGTGCAGACGACATATCGACGGAACCGGAGCGACCAAACTCGGCGATAAGCTCGAGAGCTTTTTCGCCCGCGTCGCTGTTGAACATTATCGCTGAGTCGTCGGGGCTCATCATTCGCCCGCCATAACCCATCAGGAAAGTCTGAAACATCCAGGCCGAGGAGGAATCATATTCAAGATTGATTCCTATGATGTCCTTTTTCGAGCCCTGGATCTTTTTGGAAATTTCGAATATTTCCGGCCAGGTATTTGGGAAGCTGTCTGGATTAAATCCTGCAGCCTTGACCAGATCACGGTTGATGTACAACACCGGAATCGTCGTTGCATAGGGGACGGCGTAAACCTTCCCTTCCACTGAGACGGTGTCCTTCATTGCTGCTGGCAGACCCAGCGCTTCCCATCCGCCGTCTGCTTTGATGAATTGGTCGAGCGGTTGCGCCAATTTTCGGCTGGTAAGGAGCTTGGTATAGTTCAATGCCTGCTGAACGAAATCTGGCTTGTCACCAACGATTGCCTGGCGCAGCAACGTTTGGATGGCGGGTTCCCAATTGTCGCCCAGCGGAACTTGCCGGACGTCGATGCTGGGGAAGCGAGCTTCGAATTCCTGCTCTGCAGTGCCGTTGATTCCTTTGAGTGACGCAGACGATACGGTACCGAACTGCATACCGTTGCCCGCTGCATAGCTCGATCGTCCCGCAGCTCCCAAGATTGTCAATGCAGTGAGACCTGAAAGCAATTCTCTTCTGTTAATTTCCATAACCAACTCCTCGGTTCATCTATTTGTAGCCTTCGATCCGCGTCAATTGAGGGATCGCCATAACCTCACTTGACAGCTCCCCCGGTCAGCCCTTCAACGAACCACTTTTGAGCAGAGAGGAAGGCGATGATGAGTGGGAGGACGACTAGGGTGGATGCCGCCATAAGGGGACCGTAGTCATTCCCGGCCTCCTCGTTTTTGAAGACCATGATGCCGAGCGGCGGCGGCATCAGGTTCTGATCACGCACAGCGATCAGCGGCCAAAACAGGCTGTTCCAGTGGCTGACGACGGAGAAGATGCCAAAGGCGATGATGGCGGGCAGCGCCATCGGCACCATGATGCGCCAGACGATCCCAAGCTCAGAGAAGCCATCGAGCCTGGCGGCATAGACGACGTCGTCGGGGATCGTCTTGAAGAACTGGCGGAATAGGAAGATGCCGAAGGGCGAGACCACGTAAGGGAAAACCAGCGCTGCATAGCTGTTCAGAATCCCGAGCTTGGCACCGAGGATGAAGAGCGGCAGCGCCAGCACCTCGTGCGGCAGAAGAAGGGCGATCAGCACCAGCGCGAAGAGCAGGTTGCGGCCGGGGAAGTCCAGCTTAGCGAGTGCGTAGGCCGCCGGCGCACAAATGGCGATCTGGAGCGCCAGGATTGCGGCGCAGACTATGAGGCCGTTCAGCATGTAGCGCGGCAGCGGCGAACTCGTCAGCGCCTTGGTGTAGTTCTCGACGCCATAGAACTGCTGCGGCCAGAAGGAGAAGGAGGCGCGGAAGATTTCTCCCGGCGGCTTGATCGACAGCGACACCATCCAGACGAATGGAATGAGGATCAGCGCGCCAGTAATTAAAAGGACCGCATGGCGAACGATGGCCGATGGCGGTGCAAGGCGTTGCGCGCTCATTGGTAGTGAACCTTTTTATCCATCACACGCGCCTGGATCAGCGTGAGGGCTACAACAATGAAGAGAAAGACAACCGCGACCGAGGCGCCGTAGCCGGTCCGCAGATACTGGAAGCTCTCGCGGTAGAGCGTGTAGAGCAACATCTCCGAGGCATGGCCGGGCCCGCCCTGGGTTAGGACCTGCACTGTGTCGAAGGTCTCGAAGGCTTTCAGCGCCACGACAATGAAGATGAACATGGTGACAGGCCCGAGCATCGGCAGCGTTACGGTGCGCAGACGGTCGAGAAAGGCGTCCGCGCCATCGATGTCGGCGGCGTCATAGAGGTCCTGCGGAATGGACTTCAGCCCGGCGAGAAACAGCACCATCGCATAGCCGAGGTTCTGCCAGATGCCGATAATGGCGAGCACCGGCAGGACCGTGTTCTCGTCGCGCAGCCAATTGGCCGTCGGCAGGCCGAGACTGACAAGCGTTTGGTTGACGAGTCCGATGGTCGGATGCAGCAGCGCCTCCCACGCGATCGCCATGGCCGTCAGCGTTGCCATGAAGGGCAGGAAGTGGATGGCGCGGTAGAAGGCGCGGAACGACTTGCCGCTTTCGATGAGCAGGGCGATGGCGAGACCCAGAACGATGGTACCGGGCACGACGATCACGACATAAAGGATGGTGTTGACGAAGGAGGCGCGGAACCCCTCGTCGGCGAAGACTTCGCGGAAATTGGCGAGGCCAACGAAGGTGAACGAACTTGCGCCGAACTGCCAGTCGGTGAGCGCGATGAGGAAGACGGCGAAGACCGGCAGGAAGAACAGGACGACAAGCAGTAGAAGTGCGGGACCTGCGAGCGACCAGGTAGCGACGGTCTCCGCAAGGCGATGCCGGCGCAATGCGTCCGCTGAAGCCCGCGGCACTTGCGAGGATTTGACCTGTTTGGCAAATAGGGGAGCGCTCATGCTCATTGGAGCCGCTCCTTCATCTGCACGACCGTCGCACCCAGAAGGCCCTTCGGCCGCAGGCGCTGTCCGTCTGCCGCAAACAGCAGCAGACGCTCGGATTTGACGCCGAGATGCAGCGTCTGGCCGGAACTGATCTGCGGCGCACGTTCGGCAAGCAGTCGGGCGATGACGGGATGATCACCCCCAGGCACGTCCAGGTGGACGAACAGATCGGACCCCATGTGCTCGACCAGACGCACCGCGCCCGTCAAGACGTTCACACCATGGCTGTCGACGAGATGGAAAGCCTCCGGGCGGATACCGATCGAAAGGCTGCTACCCCGGTAAACATCTGCCGGAACCGCAAAAGCCGAGCCAGCGGTGCTGGCGAGACCGTCCTCGTGCAACTTTGCTTCCAGAATATTGATCTTTGGGGACCCGATGAACTCGGCCACGCGGCGGTCGTCGGGATTGGCATAGATCTCTTGCGGCGGCGCTACCTGCAGAAGCTCGCCATCAAGCATCACGGCCACCCGGTCGGACATGGTCATGGCTTCGGACTGGTCATGCGTCACATAGACGAAGGTGACGCCGAGCCGTTTGTGCAGTTCCTTGATCTCGGCGCGCATCTGAACGCGCAGCTTGGCATCGAGATTGGAGAGCGGCTCGTCCATCAGGAAGACCGCCGGCTGGCGCACCATGGCCCGGCCGACGGCCGCGCGCTGACGTTGGCCGCCGGACAGTTGACCGGGCTTGCGCGCCAGAAGGTGGCCGATGCCGAGCGCCTTGGCTGTCCGCATCACCTCGATCTCGATCTCGGCGGCAATCGCCTTCGTTCCCGGCAGGAAACCTCCGATCAGCGGCAGCCGCTGCCAGCCGGACAATCTACGCATCCGGAGCGGCACGCTCATGTTTTCCTGGACCGTCATATGCGGGTAAAGGGCATAGGACTGGAACACCATGGCCACGTCGCGCCACTTCGGACGCACGCTATCGACCACCCGCTCGCCGATCGCAACTGAGCCGGCGGTCTGCACCTCGAGCCCAGCGAGGATTCGCAGCAGCGTCGACTTCCCGCAGCCGGAAGGCCCGAGCAACGTCAGGAACTCGCCAGCCGCGATCTCAAGGGAGATGTCGCGGAGCACGGTTGTAACGCCGAAAGTCTTTTCGATTTTTTCGATAGTGATGGCCGCCATGGTGCTTTACCTCTTTCAGCCGAGCGCAGCGGAAAACCACCACCTTACTGAAACTGTTATCGCGACAGAAGATCAAAGGGTTTTGTTACAGGCGCGTGACATGTATCGAATATTGCGATAATTGACTCCTCAAATCGGGATAGATGAGCGCGAACAGGGGGTGAGATTTTTGGACGACGAAAAGGATCTGTCGCTCAATGCGGTGCGCGCCTTCGTGCAGGTGGCACGCGACAACAACGTTACGCGGGCATCGAAGACCCTTGGCATCACCCAGAGCTCGGTGAGCCGTCACCTTGCGGTGCTGGAGGAGTATTTCGGCGCCAAGCTGCTCGAACGGCGCGGCCGTCAGAGCCAGCTGACGGATTTCGGGCGGCTCTTTGCCGATGCTGTGGCCGAGCCGCTCGACACGATATTTTTTACGGCGAAGCGGATGCGTCGCGGTCACGGGAAAAATGCCAACCGGCTCGTCGTGAGGACGTCCCTCTCAACGTTCGCCTATACGCTGCTGATTCCCAATTTGAACGACTTCTCGAAGGAAATGGGCGGCGTCACGGTAGACGTCATCAGCACCCTGTCGGCCCCCGCCTCAACCGACAGCTTCGACGTGCTTCTGACGCGAGACCTGACGCTGACGGAACCGGGAGATCGCTGGGATTTTTACGACGAACAACTCGTCTGCGTCGGGGCGCCCGACTGTGTCGCCGGCCGCGGCCTCGAAGCGCTGCGCACCACCCCCGTGATTGCAGTGACCGCGCGGCCGGACATCCTGCCGACCTGGCTCCGCGGTATGGATCTGAAGACGTCGGACATCATCTCCGGGGCACGCTATGACCACCACTACCTGGCCCTCCCGGCGGTGACGACCGGTCAGACCTTGCTGGTAACGCCGTATATCGTCGTCGCGGACCTGATCAAACAGAGGCTTCTTGAGGTGCTTGCGGACTCGCGCGCACCGAGCGGCATGCAATACCGGGCCTATGCGGTTGATCGCAGCGGCAATCCGGATCTCGCCCGCGCCTTCTGCCGTTGGCTCACAAGGCTCTGCCGGAAAAAAACCGAGGAGGAGAGCACCGGGAAATAAGTGCTGGCCGCAATGATGTATCGAAAACCGCGATCATTTTAGCCGCTTTCCGCGATGCCAAAACTGGCGAGTAAATGGCGCTTCATTTAGCTCTGGGCATAAACTCCCCTGCTTGAGGAAAGTCCATTGCCCTTGCTCGCCAAACGACTGCTGGCTGTCCGCCCCTCCCAGACAAAAGCCATGACCGCCAAGGCGACGGCCTTACGCGAACAAGGTGTCGATATCGTCACGCTGAGCCAAGGTGAGCCAGACTTCGACACGCCAGAACCCGTCCAGCAGGCCGGCATCGCCGCCATCCTCAATGGCAAGACGCGCTATACGCCGGTCGCCGGAGTCAAGCCGCTGCGCGAGGCGATCCGGGAGAAACTCTCACGGGACAACGGGCTGGATTACGAGATCGATCAGATTACTGTCGGCTGTGGCGCCAAGCAGGTGGTCTTTAATGCACTCTTCGCCAGCCTCGATGCCGGGGACGAGGTCATCATCCCCACGCCCTGTTGGGTCTCTTATCCGGACATGGTGCGGCTCGCCGGCGGCGAACCGACGCTGGTCCCCTGCCCCGCGCGGTTGGGTTTCAAGCTGAAGCCGCAGGACCTGGAAGCGGCGATCACGCCGCGCACCAAATGGCTGATGCTGAATTCGCCGAACAATCCGACCGGCGCGGTCTATTCCAAGACCGAACTCGCCGTCCTGGCAGAAGTCCTGCGCCGGCATGCTCATGTCCACGTCCTTTCCGACGATATTTATGAGAAGCTAGTGTATGACGTGCCCTTCGCGACGATGGCCGAGGCTGCGCCGGACCTGATCGACCGCGTGCTGACGATCAACGGGGTTTCCAAGTCCAGCGCCATGACCGGATGGCGCCTCGGCTACGGTGCCGGTCCGAAAGACCTCATCAAGGCAATGAACACGATCGAGAGCCAGACCTCCTCGCATACCAGCTCGATCTCGCAGTATGCAGCCGTCGAGGCTATCGCAGGCGACCAGGACTACATCGTTGACTTCGTGACAGCCTTCCGTAAGCGTCGCGATCTCGTGGTCGAGCAGATCAATCGAGCCGAGGGCCTGAAGTGTCGCGTGCCGGACGGGGCCTTCTATGTCTTTGTCTCCTGCGTCGGCGTCATCGGCAAGGTGACCGGCAAGGGCAAGGCGATCGAGAGCGACATGGATTTCGCCATGTACCTCTTGGAGCAGTTCGGCGTCGCAGTCGTGCCCGGCAGCGGTTTCATGGCCTCACCCTACATCCGCATTTCCTATGCCGCGTCAGAAGACGAGCTGAAGCGCGCCTGCGCCCGCATCCTCGCAGCCTGTGCTGCACTTTCCGAAAGCGAGAAGACTCATGAGAAACGCCAAGCAATTGCGTGATCGTATGGAGGAACGCGGCCTCGTCCACATCATGGCCACCCATAGCCCGCTTTCGGCTATGCTGGCCGAGGAAGCGGGCTTCGACGGGCTCTGGGCCTCGGGCTTTGAGCTCTCCGCTCTTTACGGCCTGCCGGACATGAGCCTGATCTCGATGACCCAGCATCTTGAGATGCTTCGGGCGATCGCCTCCCGGTCGTCGCTGCCGATCGTCGCCGATATGGACACCGGCTACGGCAATGCGATCAATGTGATCCATGCCATTTCCGAATACGAGCGCGCCGGCGCCTCGGCCGTCGTCATAGAGGACAAGACCTTCCCGAAGGTCACCAGCCTCGCCGCCGGGGGCCGGCAAGAACTGATTCGGGTCGAGGAATTCCAGGGCAAAATCGAGGCGGCCATCAGCACGCGCGCCGATCCTGACTTCCTCGTCATCGCCCGCACCGAGGCGCTAATCGCCGGTCTCGGTCAGGAGGAAGCGCTTGCGCGCGCGAAGGCTTACATGCAAGCCGGGGCCGACATGATCCTGATCCATTCCAAGAAAAAGGATCCCTCCGAGATCGAGAGCTTCGTGCGGGCCTGGGACGGCGACGTGCCGCTCACGATCGTGCCGAATGCCTATCCAGAGCTTGATGCAACGCGTATCCAGGCGATTGGCAACATCCGGATGGTGATCTACGGCAACTACGGCATCCGCGCCGCCACGACCGCCATGCAGGACACCTTCCGCCGCATCGTCGCCGATGGCGGCGTGCAGAACGTCCACAGGGACATCGTTCCGGTCGAGGAGGTCTTCCGTCTGCAGAAGATGGACGAGGTTAAAGCCGCCGAAAAGCGGTTCCTGAGATAGGGTTGCCATGCGGCTGACGCCCGCTGCCAATAGGATAGCTGTCGCCTTCGCAGCCATGCCCTGCGGACTGAATGCTTTTCTTATGGCCCAAAAACATAACGGTACGGTGGAGCTCCGCTCTCGGTCACTTTATCAACCGCGCTGGGAATACCCCACGGTTTTGGCATGGCTGACGCTCATTAAGACCTAAGCAAGATGACATGTACTGCGATCCAGGGACGAAAAAATGGATAAACCTCGGTCAGAAACGAACCCGGTGAACGACGACGCCGAGATCGCGGTTTTCCTCGCTGGTCTCGGTTTGTATGGCGCGTGGGAGAGAAGCCCCGACCGTTGGCGGGAGGCTTACCAGTTCGGTCGCATGCTTGCGGAGCGGCTGGACACGCGGCCCTCCACCATCCACGAACTAATGAGGGGAAAGTCATGAGCGCACGCCAAGACGAGTTGGCATTCATGCCGATGACTGCTGTTCGAGATGCAGTCGCAAATGGCGACTTATGCCCCCTGAACTACGTGGATCATCTTCTTGCTCGGATCGAGGAGCTAGACCAGTCCATCCATTCGTTCCTAGCCTGTGATGCCGACCGTGCTCGAGAACGAGCACGGCATTTGCGAGATATGCGAAAGCGTTCTGACGGGCATTCGTCAATCGGTCGACTGTTTGGCGTTCCGTATGCCGTCAAGGATATCATCGATGTGAAAGGATACCCGACCACGGCGCAGTCGCGGATTATTCCCGCGGAGCCAGCTTCTACCAACGCGCCCGTGATCGATAGGCTGGACGCCTCCGGCGGCGTTTGTCTCGGCAAACTCGCCTTGTACGAATTTGCGATAGGCGGTAGTCCGACGTTCGATCTCCCCTGGCCACCCACAAGAAATCCGTGGAATCTGAATTATATGGCTGGCTCCTCATCGAGCGGCTCCGGCGCGGCTCTTGCTGCAGGCCTCGTTCCACTCACAATCGGAACCGACACGGGCGGCTCAATTCGCAGTCCTTCTATGATGAACGGAGTTGTTGGTCTAAAACTCACGCATGGAAGTCTCGACATGAGTGGCGTATTCCCGCTTGCGCCATCAATGGACACGGTCGGGCCGATGGCCAGATCTGTTACCGATGTATTCGAAGCGTTTGCCGCCATGACGGACACGAGCGCAAAAGGCGAAAAGCTCCGCATTCCGGAAAAGTTCAACCTTGGTATAGTGCGCCATTTCCACGAAACGGACCTTACGTGCGACATATCGGTTTCTCATGCGATAGAAAAATGCGTTGGCGCTGCCAACTCAGTTGGTTGGGCTGTCAATGATGTCAAGCTGTCGCCGTTACGCAGTTTTGACACTGCGGGTAGGGTGACCATGATCGCTGAAGCGTTCGCGATTCATAAGGGTTGGCTCTCGGAGAAGCCCGACCTTTACGGAGTGAATGCGGCAAGGTTTCTGATGAGCGGCGCGTTCATTTCATCGGAAGAGTACCTACGTGCTCAAAACATGCGCCGCCGTTTGACGCAAGAGGTTGAAGATGCGCTTGAACAGCATGACGCCCTGCTAACGGCCGTAAGTACACTTCCACCTTGCCGGATAGACGATCCGAACGCCTTGCAGCGATTGGCCGCGGCGTCAGTGCGCATACCCGCCAACGTCACGGGACATCCGGCCGTGGCTATACCGACCGGATTATCAGATGGTCTCCCCATCGGCGTTCAGCTTATCGGTCGCAAACACGACGAGCGGAAACTTTTGAGCATCGCAGCCGGCATGGAGCAAATGCTGGGCTTCACCTCAAAGCACCCTTATCCGGACGGGAGACGGCGCTGACTTGGAAGCAAGATGGCAAGAATTGCTCTCTCGAAGTGCTAAGGCCGAACGGATCGTAAACCTTCGCCCCTGACGCGCATGATGGTCTGGCGGCTGGTTGCGAACTTCTCGCGATGGCCGAAGCGCTCATCCCCCGTTGACAGATTCTCGCGCACTTCTTGTTTTTGTTTTTCACTGAGTGGGGATGATCGAGGAGCGCAAGGACATCACGCTGAACGACATGGTGGAGCGGTTCTTGGCCGAGCATTCGGTGCGGATCAGCCGCAGCGCGTTGAGTGCCTGGCTGCGCGGCCGCGGCTGGACATTCAAAAAAGTCCGCACATGCATGGAGCAGGATCGCCCCCGACATCCTGGAGCGCCGCCGCCCGGCCGCTACTCGGAATAATCCGCCACCCGGAATTATGCCGAAGCTCATGTAACCGAGGGCGCCGGCCTGAAGTCGGCCAGAAATCGGCCTGAAGCGTCAGGAACGTGCTGGACGCATGGGTAGCAAAGCGGCCGGCCGCGGTCGCTGATAAATGCAAGCGAACTGAAGATTTGACCCGGGGGCGTATTGCCTCAAGCAAAATGTTACCGATAGTGTCCCCGTTCCGAAAGGGATGGACAGGTCGTGCCATTCCGGTTCGGGGGACGGATGGCGGGGCTCAGCATGGCGACACGTCGGAACTGACAGCGGTGATCGTGGAGCGTTATCGAGCGGCGTGTCGAGATGACAAGCGGCGCATTCTGGATGAGTTCGTGGCGGTAACCGGCTATCATCGCAAGCACGCGATCCGTGTTATGAACCGTCGTGAGCAGAGGCCGTCTCGGGCAAGAGCCACAGCCGCTGTTACGGCAGCGATGTCCGCGAGGCGCTCATCGTATTGTGGGAGGCTTCGGAGCGGCTGTGTTCCAAAAGTCTTAAGCCGTTGATCCCTGTCTTATTGCCTGCGCTTGAGCGACATGGCCGGTTAGCACTCGATGAGGCGCTCCGCGGCAACTGCTAACAGTGAGCCCGGCGACGATAGATCGGCTTTTAACCGAGGTCCGCATCGTCGCTCGCGGCGGCCAGCGCCGCCGGGCAGGAATGAGTTCGGCAGTTCGCCGCTCGGTGCCAGTTCGCACCTTCGGCGATTGGAATGATCCGCCGCCCGGCTTTGTTGAGGTCGATTTTGTGGCGCATTCGGGCACGTCTTCGTCGGGGAGCTTCGTGCAGACGATGGTGCTGACCGACATTGCCACCGGCTGGACTGAATGCATTCCGGTCCGCACGCGCGACAGCGGCAATGTGATCATGGCGATCAAGCAGGCCCGCTCGCGGTTTCCCTTTCCACTGCTGGGTGTCGACTTTGACAACGACAGCGCTTTCATGAACGCGTTGGTCGTTTCCTGGTGCCGCAGCGAGGATCTGGAGATGACACGCTCTCGCGCTTATCGAAAGAACGACCAAGCGCCTGTGGAGCAGAAGAACGGCGCCAAGTGCGCCGCCTGGTGGGCTATGGCCGGTTTGTCGGCATGGATGTGTCACTTGGCACTTAATTAGGTTCTTCCTCACTTTGTGTGGTTCATCTGCCGTTAGCGACGGGGTCGCTATGGGCGGGCATGCGAACGAAATCGAAATGGTCGCTCGGCCCAGGGGTGAAAATTCTGGGTGTCGCGCCCATTGACGATGATGAAGGTTGGGTTGTTTCCGCTGCCGGAGCCGCAATCGGCATTTGCCCCGATTGTGGACGGCGAAGCCGAAGTCGGCATGGCTGGTCCCGCCGCCGCCTCCAGGATCTGCCGGTCCAAGGCAAGCCCGTGATAGTGAAGCTCCTGCTGAGCCGCTGGCAATGCCCGCATCAAGAATGTGAGCGACAAACGTTCACCGACCGTCTGCCGACGGTCGCTGCTCCTTATGCGCGCCGGACGACAAGGGTCGTTGAGATTGTCGGCTTGCTCGGCCACAGCACGGGCGGCCGTCCTGGCGAGCGCTTGATGCACCGGCTCGGCATGCAGATCAGCGACGACACCATCCTGCGGCAACTGAAGCGGGATGCCGCAGTGGCTCACCGCAGTGACACCGAGGTTCGAGTGGTGGGCATCGATGACTGGAGTTGGCGGCGCGCGACAAGCTATGGGACCATCATGATTGATCTCGAGCGCCGCTCGGTTGTCGACATTCTGGATGATCGGAGCGTCGGGAGTGCAGCCACGTGGCTGCGTGACCACCCTTCCGTCGAGATCGTCAGTCGGGACCGCTGCGGCCTGTATGCGCAGGCCGTCCGTGAAGGCGCACCGCAGGCCCGGCAGGTCGCCGATCGGTTTCATCTGATCCAAAACCTTCGCTCGGCAATCGAAGAACAGATGAGCCTTTCCGGACGTGCCACCGGCAGGGCGATCCTGTCGGAGGACGCAATCGTTGACGCTGCCACACATCGCCGGCGCGCGCGCCTCGCGCATAGGCAATCTCGCCAGGAGATATTCGCCGTGCTCCACGCCTTACGCGACGAGGGACTGTCCTATAGCGAGATCGCCCGACGGACCGGCTATGAACGTCGCAGTGTAACGAAGTGGCTCAAGTTCAAGGCTCCGCCAGACAGGCGGCGAGCAGCACTGAATCCAACATCGCCTTGGTATTTCGAAGCCTTCCTTGCCCAATGCTGGAAGGAGGGAAACCGGCGCGGGCGCCATCTGTTTCATGACGTCAAGCGGCGCGGCTACACCGGCAGCTTCGCCAATCTGGAGCGGCTTCTCGGAGCCTGGCGGCGAGCCGAAACGGAGCAGACCGATGTTGTGCCGCCCACGGCTTTGAAGTCGGAGCCGGTTCGAGATCCGGACACCGGTCATGCGATCTCGCCGGTGATTGCTGCAGCGCTGTGCATCAAGCCGCGAGGCCTGCTTACGAAGAGGCAGGCAAGGAAGGTCGATGCCCTGAAGCAGGGATCTGAGGCTTTCGCCGAGATGCGACGCTTGGCGATGCGCTTCAATGGCGTCCTTCGTGGCAAGAGATCAGCACCACTGGATGCGTGGATCGACGATGCGATCGACTCCGAACTCATCCCGATCATGCGGTTCGCTCGCGTCCTGCGTAGGGACATCGATGCCGTCAACAACGCCATCGAGCTGCCCTGGAGCAACGGACAGGCCGAAGGCCAGATCAACCGCCTCAAGACCCTCAAGCGCGCAATGTACGGTCGGGCCGGTCCTGAACTCCTGAGAGCACGAATGCTGCCGCCGCTCCACACAAAGTGAGGAAGAACCTAATTAACTGCAAAGCGACACCACCATAAGTAATTTCCAATCCCGGCGCCCGCACCAAGGCACCGACAACAATCCAGGCATAGGGCACCAGCGAACGCGGCTAAATCTTCGAGGTCGAGCCATCGCCGCGTTTCGGCCTAACAAGGGACGAAATCCTCTTGTCCAGTTCATCCAAAGTCGCCATCAGACGATTCACTTGGGACAACGTGTTCGTCATCTCTGGACCGTACCGGGTGACTACATACTCCCGTGCGGATGTCATCTGCTCGAGATGCTGCTGCGTGCGCTTGCGCAGAACCAGACCGGACTTCTTCGCACGTTCCACCCGCTTGGAAAGGTCATGCTGGAAGCCACGTATTTCGGCAGCATGAACGCCGGCTTCCCGAAGGAAAACGTTTAAGTAGAGTTCGATGGCATGAACAGCGACAAGCCGGCAAGGCGCCAAGGATAGCCCATTCAGTTTGCGGGCGAGGAGACTGTGCGCAGCCTCACGATATTCACTTGCCAGCCGAATGATCTGCGCTGTGTCGGCACCTTCGCCTGGGTAAGCCCCTTCGCCCATCTACTGCGCCCCACGGTATGCTCTACTGGCGAGCATTGCTTAATTGCTGCTGTTCCGCAAGGTGAATGGTTCCGGGTGAACTCGTGAGTTACGGGACACCGTCAAAGGAGATAGTGGCGATCGCCGAGGAGTTTCGATGATTGTCGCCCGACCACACAGGATTGCGCGCCTCTTCCTTCCCCAGTGCTCACATAGAAGGCGCTTTCATAGGGCATGGTCGCTCTGACGACTCCCTCTCACTTTTCTAAAGAATACACCGTCGCTTCATCCGCGCGTTCTCTGACGCCCTTGAACGAGGGATGCCGGAGTTTCTGGTCGTCGGTCCAGGCGCGATATTCGATCTCAGCGATCAGTAGCGGTTCGGTAAAGACGGCATTCTTCCGCTTCAGGCTCACCGCAGGCGTTTTCGTTACGACGCCTTCGAGCAGCTTGCGCAGATCGGTCGACATTTCGTGCGTGAAGCCGGTTCCTACGCCGCCGACGTAGACCAGCCCGTCGCCCTTGCGCGCGGCCAGTAGCAGCCGCCCTAGCGCGCCAGGCACGGCCTCTGATGGCTCGAAGCCAACGATCACGAAGCTGTCGCGGCGATTGCAAGTGATTTTCCGCCAATGATCGTTCCGGCCGGAGCGATAAGGCCTCCCGCGATGCTTCGCTATGATGCCTTCGAGGCCATGCGCGCACGCGACGCGGAAGAACTCTTCCCCGTCCGCATCGACCTCCTCCGAAAGCCGGATCGCGCCACAGCGGCCGGCGACGATCGGCTGAAGGAGTCGCCGGCGCTCGTGCTGCGGCAGTCGCCGCAGATCGCGTCCGTCAAGGTAGAGGAGATCGAAGGCATAGAAGATGATTTCGCCGGGTTCATGCGCGGCCGGCCGGCGCCCGAGTGCGCGCTGGAGCATGCCGAAGTCAGAGCGCCCTTGTCGTCGAGCACGACCGCTTCACCGTCGAGGATGGCGGTCCTCAGCCCGAGCTCCCGCGTCTCGGCTGCAATCGTCGGAAAGCGGCTGGTCCAGTCGTAGCCCCCGCGCGTGATAACCCGTGTCCTGTTTGGCTCAATGTGGACGGCGAGCCGGTAGCCGTCCCATTTCACTTCGAAGGCCCAATCCGCCCCCTTCGGCGGCTTGTCGAAGAGCATCGCCAAGCATGGATCGACGCGGGCCGGCATCGGGTCCGGCGGAGGCGTGTCGGGCGGCTTTTTCGAGGATGCTCTGGTCATTCGGCCATTAACGCACAATCCCGCGAAAAATGCCGGTTCAGCGAGGTTGCACTACCCTTGAGCGGCGAGCGTTTCGACCAAGCTTGCGAAACGCCGACGGACCTTCATGTCGCGAATTCGTGCGAATGCCCGGTTCAGGGCAAGACCCTCCTCGCTGGACAGAAAGTCCGTCAGGTCTTTATTCGGATTCGGCTTGTCGGACGTGTCGTCCTGGCGGCCGGGCATCTCTTCGAAAAAGTACGACGGCGGCACGCCGAGCGCGGCCGCTATCTCGTTGAGGCGGCTTGCACTAACTCTATTGGTCCCCCTCTCGTATTTCTGCACCTGCTGAAACGTCACTCCGATTGCGTCGGCAAGCGTTGTCTGCGTCATGGCAATCCAAACGCGCCGCATGCGGATTCCGCGGCCGACATGAATATCGATCGGGTTTGGGGCCTTTATTATCGGACGACTGAGCACTCGATTCTTCCTACTGCATTTTCACGTTTTCGGTCCAATGCGTCGCGGATGAGCCAATGTAGAGATACCGGCCGATCGAGCACCTCCACCCGCGGACATCGAATCCATCATCGCCGCCTAGGCGCCCCGTGGGCTCAAGCTGACGCCATGGCCGAAAATCATAGAGCAGCTGACGAATAAATATAAGGTCCTCGAACCGCTTGGGCTCGAGAGCTTCGAATTGCAGCGGGTTAACAGTGCGCGTGAAATTGACCTTCCCCATGGACTAGCTTCCAGACAGATTTTGGCTAGTGGATAACGCCGCCGGGGAAATGGGCCTCCCAGGGCAGTTCGAACTCCGCAACGTAATCGTACGGTCGCTTGTATTTTTCGGCCATCGTGAGCATCACTGCCTCTAGCGCACGTTCGGACAGCAGCAGGCGCGCCTCCGTGAAGGCGTGCCGGTCGTCTTCCTCGAAGTGCTTTTTTGTATTCTGGATATGCACGCGATTCCGCAGTTTCCGTAACTCGTCGAGGTCGTCGTAAAAATCGCTGTTCAGGCCGAACAAATCGTTCTTGCGCGCGCTCGCGATGTACTTGCCCATTTCGTCGATCGTTTTCGACCGCACACCCAAGAGCACGTCGTCCTCTACGTTCGTGACGCCTTCGCGAGTGAACTCCTTCATCCGAAAATGGAAGTCGTAGAGGATCGCCTCGATAATAGAGACGTTCATAATCGTGATGGGCTTCTGCATAAAGAGCCGGTGCTGCTCGTTGGCGCCAGCCCGCTGCTTATACATCATCTTCAGGATTTTCAGATTGTACGAGATATTGTCGCCGAGCTTGAAGCTGCCCATAAACGTACTGTTGATCAGAATCATTTTTTGCTCCCCTTTTTCGCACGATACCATCACACGGGAGCATCGCGTTCTCCAAACCCCATTCCGGCTGTCGGAAAACAGCGGCCCGCTATCCTCGCAAGGGCGGCGCCAGAGCGCCGCCATTTGCTTGTTCAAGCCCAGCCATTCGGCGACCTGGCTGGCAGCGAGTTCCCAACTCGGTTGACAGCCGGGAGGCGGAGAAATTCTGCGAATTTAGGGAGGTCGCTCCGCAACCTGCCGGCGCGCTAAATAGCGCTGAAGATTCCGCGCCATTTGTCGATGACAGTCACACCGATGCTAGCGGCATATCTGTAGAAACTACCGTTGAGGGCTGCAGCGCAGCCTGCACGCAATGTCGGCTTTGGGAGAAGGTTCGGTTCGGGAGATGCCAGCAATGGGTCAGGCGTGCCGGTCCATGAACGAAAGGCCGGCGTCGGTGATGCCAAGCGAACGCTGACTGCCCTGTGCGAGGACGGGATAGTGGATCTCCGCAAGCCCAAGGTCGAGAAGCCGTCTAACCCGTCGCCACGGCAAGCCCTGAACGCCCGCTCCGGCTCCTTCTCGGGATCGATGTGCAAAACGATGCGGGCGACTTCACGCCAATCGGCGTCTTCGGCCGCGGCGTCGAGCAGGCGCATATAGGTAAGCAGGCGCTCTTCGTCGTATCCGGTCAGGACCGAAGAAGTAAGCGCCACGTCGGCGACATTGGGGTCAAGCAAAGGTGGGCGCATTGCCACCTTCTAGCGCCAGCTGGTTGCCGGCGCAAAGAGCCCACACTTCATGGACGCTACTTCCATCTCATCTTCTGAGGTGGCCGCCCCAGGCCCGCACGTCTTGCGGTCCGCTAGGAAAGGTCGTTAGATCAGATAGATTCGGGTGGCTGGGGCAAGAAATGGCGCACAAATACGGGGGGCCGTGGTCAGAGATCAAACTAGACGCGGTGGAATACTACTTACAGTGCTACGCAAAGGCGCTGACTTGGGCAAAGATGGACTTATGGTACATCGACGCGTTTGCGGGCTCTGGTGACCGCGAGGCTGAGCGTCAGGTTGGCGGCATTTTCGAGGGCCGCAAGATCGAAACCGTTATTGAAACTTTAGATGGTTCGGCTCGGCGCGGTCTCAAAATCGACCCTCCGTTCAAGCACTTTATTTTTATTGAAAAGGATCCGGAGCGCGCGGCGGCGCTCGAATCTGTTCGAGTTGACTGGCCAAATGCCGAAATTCAAGTCCTGCGCGGTGATGCCAATGATGAACTGTTGGACATCATCGGGAAGGCGCCATGGACCAACAAATCGCGCAGCCGTTCGCGTGGCGTGGTTTTTCTAGATCCATTTTCCATGCAGGTCGATTGGTCGACGCTGAAGGCGCTCAGTCAAACTGAGTGCCTCGATATTTGGTTTTTGTTTAACGTCGCAGCCGTCACCCGGCAACTGGCTCATGACATCGCTGGGATTGGCAACAAAGAGTCGATGCTTGATCGCGTTCTTAGCCCGCGATGGCGTGAGCTTTACGCCATGCAGCCGGAAGATCCTTACGGGCAAACCGACATATTCGCGACCTTCTTTGATGCGCCTCCGAAGCGGGCAACCGCTCAGAGGACCGTGAGCAAAAAGCAAATTGATCAGTGGTTTGAGGGACTGCTGCGGGAAACTTTTGCTTTCGTGTCGGAATCGCTTCCCATCATGACCCCGCACAGTGGCCACACGTTTTCGTTGTTCTTGGCTGTGGCCAATCCTGACCCGAAGGCGACCGAGCTTGCCGAGAAATTTGTCCGCTATGTCAACCGGAAATATGCGCCGAAGCCGCAGGCATCTCGTCGTAGGTTCGGCCGTTGAGCGTGCGGCCAGTCGCCTTCTTGTTGCGGCCGCCCCACTGCTTGAAGAAAAAGGCCGTGCCGGAACGACGACACATGGTTTCGATTTCATCGACCCATTGTGGGTCCATGTAGCGCGAGCCTGGCCCGGACTCGCCGCCGACGATCGCCCAATCAATATTGGTTAGATCGGCGCCTGCCACCGACCCGATTAGCGGCTCGAGCGAAACAAACTTGATGGCCGCCGGCACCTTGCGCAACTCGTCCAAGCGATCGAGAACGCGATTGTCTTCGACACTTGTGCCAAGCCAGACATTCTCAAGCACGGGGAAGTCGCCGCGAGTCAGAACTTCGGCCATGCGCTCCGGGCGCTTGGTCAGAATTTGGTAGGTGTGCCGGGGCGTTTCGTTCATCACAGTCCAGACTTGGCGGATGAAGTCGGCCGGAACATCAGCATGAAACAGGTCGGACATCGAATTGACAAAGACCCGACGCGGTTTGCTCCACGTCGCCGGCGTGGCGAGTGACTTCGGATCGAGCGTCACCTTCCCCGTCCATTTAGCGCGGCCACCGCTCTTACGGGTCAGACCCTGGTATTTCTCCTGACCCATGGCTTCAAGTCGGGCGGCCATGCGCATCGCATAGCAATTTGTGCAGCCCGCGGTGAGGATCGTGCAGCCCGCGACCGGATTCCACGTCGCATCGGTCCATTCAATCGAAGTTTCAGCCATAGGACGATTCTCCTAGTTTCCGATCATGGTTAATCTGAGGTTGTGAAGTTTCCGTTTCACTGGGCGAAAGGGCGGCTAATCGGGCCGTTGTATGGGACGCGGGTGTGGGAAGCAGCCGAAGACCGGAAAAGAATGCCACCTAAGCGATTGTGATGCCCTTCCCGAGAGATGGGTAACCTATGTGGCCGGAATGGACCCTGCGGAGGTCCGGATCTGGCGCTTCCTGCTCGTTCCAATCGGCGAGACGGAGGGCAGAATACCACCCCACTCCGACCTCGCCTGAAGGCTGCTGATACCAGTGCCCGCGAGCCGTCACCACGTAGCCAGGCGGCGTCCTATTCATCACTGTTCGTCCCGACATCCTCTACCTCGTCGTTGAAGAAGGCCGGCATGATGTCGCCTGCCAGCAACTTCTCCTTCGAGAGCAGGCCTGCGTCCTCGAGCTTTTCGATGTCGGGAAGATCGCGCAGCGTGTCGAACCCGAACTGCAGCAGGAACGCCTTGGTCGTCACATAGGTGTAGGGCGCACCGGGCGTCGGGCTGCGCGGGCCGGATGCGATGAAGCCGAAGCCTCTGAGATTGCCGATCAGGTCACGGCTGATTTCGCGGCCGAAGAAAGCGGAGAGCTCGGTGCGCGTGATCGGCTGGAAATACGCAATGCACATCAGCACCAGCAGCTCCGACTGAGAGAGGTCGATCGCGCGTTCGTCGGCGCCGACGGCGGTGCGGATGGCGTCCGCGTAAGCAGGCCGTGTCAGGTGTTTCCAGCCGCCGGCGACCGCGACCAGGTCATAGGGGCGACCCCGCAGTTCCTCGCGGATGTCGTCGATGACGAGATCGAGATTGCAGCTTTTTCCCACGACGCGCGCCAGGGCCTCGCGGGTCACCGGGTCGCTTGCCGCAAAGATCGTGGCCTCGACGCGGCTCATCCATTCGCGCCAGCGCGCCTCCGGCGGCAGATGATCAAGCTCCAGATCAAACAGGCGGTCGCCTGATCGACCGTCATCTGGCCGCCCCTTCCCTCGTCTGCGTGTCGCTTCCGCCATCGCTCACAGCCCGTAGATGCGGAAGGTCGGACGGCCGGTGAGTTCACGCACCGCGCCGAACTCGGCGAGCCGGTCGAACAGGCGGCGCAGGCCGCGATCGCTCATGCCGGCGATCTGTTGCGATGCCACGATCGCGTCGTCGGACAGCAGCTTGCCGACGACGAGGTCCGCTGCCTTGGCCCTAAGTTTCGGCGCTACGCCAAGCAACCGGTCCGCGCGGCGCTCGAGCTCGGCGGAAAGATCAATGGCGCGCAACACGGCGCGCGCCTGCGCGGCAAGCAGATTTTTGGCACGCTCAGGATTTGTCTCAGTGCCTGTCGCCACAGAGCTGGCTGCCGATCGACGCGGGCGGGCGCTTGTCCCCAAGGCTGCCTCGGCGCCCAGCAGCGGCACCGCGTGGGCCCAACCCAGCCGTTGCGCCAGCAGGGCGTCTGCGAGCCAACATCCGAAGGCTCGTGCGAAGCCATACCTTTCGGCGGCCGTGAACGCGCCGGTCAGCATGCCGACCATTCCGATGCTCGCGGAAAGCTGTCGAAGATCATCTGCCAGTTCGCCGACTGCGTCGTCGTCGCGGCGGAGACCGAAGTCATCCAGCACCGCGCCGATGCTCGCCTCGGTCAGCAGTTTCTCGGCAGGCGTGCCGGCCAGCCGGCGCCAGGCAAGCAGCATCGAACCGGCGGGGCCGACGGACAAAAAATCGCCCGGGCGTGTGAGCAGCACGGCGTCGCGCAGCGCATTTTCATCCTCGACGCGGCCGGCCTGCTTTGCCGTTGCCGCGGCCGCCGAAAGCGCTAGGCGCTGCCGCCAGGCACCCGCCCACCGCTCCGGCCGGCGCACCACGGCATCCAGCACGCCGAGGGCGGCGCCGGCCGCAATCGCAGCATCTTCAACGGTTTGCGCGGCCTCAATCGCCTTGCGCAGCCAGGACGGCACCGGCGCCGCATGCGCGACCGGCTCGGAGCCGAGCAGCTGAGCATGGAGGAAGGGAGACGGTCTGGGGCGGAGAATCATTCCCCGCAGCATGAATCAGCGCGGCGCTTTCCGCAATCCCTTTCGGTTAAAACCGCCGCGCTTGTCGACAGTTTATAACGAATGATAATCTTGCCTTATCAGTCAGTTACGCCTCTCGTCCCTCGCGTGTGACCAAGGCATCGACCTTGCCGCCTCTAGTCTCAAATCAACCCCCATCCTCGAAACCTTCCCCTCCCCGTCATTTCGCGCAAGCTGAGCTCGCCGACAAGGTTGAGTGCGCCCTGCTTCGAGACTTTTAGCCGGTCCTGGATCATGCCTGTGGAGACGATCGGCCGGGAGAGCACGAGCTCGACCAGGTCGGACAACTTTGAGTTGGCGCGGCGTTCACGCAACCGCCGCTCCATCTGGCTTTTCGCGAGCACGAGTCTATCGTGCTCCTTCAATCCAGCCAGCGCGGCTTCCTGGATGGCATCGACAAACGCCAACAGGCGGTCGCTCCGCAACCGTGCTCGCCTGCGCTCCCGCGGAATGTTTTTGGCACCGAGATGCAGTGAGGCGAGATGACCCGCGGCGAGCCCTTCCTGCCGCAGCAGCGCGGCCACGAGCAGATGCCCCAGCCAAGCAGCATGCTGCAGCACATCGATCTCGGACCAAGCCTCGAGCAGGATCGCGGCGCGCAGGACCGTGGGCAGTTCCCGGGTGTCAGCGAGCACGCCCTGCCACTCGGCCAGGCGTGCGCTCGAGCACCGCGTCGATCGCCGCAAATTCTTCCGCCAGCGGATCCGACTCGTCCGCCTCGCCCAGTTCGCCGGCCTCCAGATCCGGGCCAAAAGCCCGCTCCCCTTCCCGGCCACCCTCCGCTGGCGCCGCTGAGCCGCCGCGGCCAGCGTCCTCGTCCCAGTCGAGATCGTAGACGAGGCCGTTTTGCGGCTGCCGGCCGATCCCCGAGGCCGGCTTTCCAGCCGCCGGCATCGCTCCGTCTTCCAACACTTTGGTCGAACGAGGGCGCGATGGCGATCGGCATGAGCCGCGCCGCCGTCATGCGCCGCGTGATCCTGCCGCAGGTCGTCCAGCGCATGCTTCCCGCCTTCACCAATCGGGCCGTCGAGGTCGCCAAGGTGACCTCGCTCGCCTCCGTGCTCAGCGTGCATGAATTGATGTACGAGGGTAGGCTGCTTTCCTCGACCTTCTACCGTCCGCTGGAGATCCTCACGGCGGTCGGCGTCATCTACTTCCTCATCATCTATCCGCTCAGCCTTGCCTCGCTTGTTCTTGAGCGACGCATGGCGCGTGCATCTTGAGGCGAGCGATGACCCAAGCCGTGGCCGCACTCAAATGCACCGGGCTGCACAAATCCTTCGGCAAGCTCGACGTGCTCAAGGGCATCGACTTGACAGTGATGCCAGGTGAGCGCCTGGCCATCATCGGCGGAAGTGGTTCGGGCAAATCGACGCTGCTGCGATGCCTCAACTTCATGGAATTGCCGACCCTGGGAACAGTGGAACTAACGGGCGAGCGTGTCGGGCGGCCGCGCGCCAACGGACAGGTCGACTATCCGGAACGCGATCTCTGCGCCGTGCGCCGACGCGTCGGCATGGTGTTCCAGCAGTTCAACCTCTTCCCGCACATGACGGTTCTGCAAAACGTCATGGAAGGGCTGGTCACCGTCGACCGCATGCCGAAATCCGAGGCGCGCGAACGCGCAATCGGTGAGATCGACCGCGTCGGGCTGACCGACAAGATCGAAGTCTATCCCCGCCGCTCTCGGGCGGTCAGCAGCAGCGGGTGGCCATTGCGCGGGCCCTTGCCATGCAGCCGGAGGTGATGTTGTTCGACGAGCCGACATCCTCGCTCGACCCGGAACTTGTGGGCGAGGTGCTGCGCACCATCCTCGGCCTTGCCGAAGAAGGGCGCACGATGCTGCTCGTCACGCACGAGCTCGGCTTCGCCTACCGCTTCGCCACGCGCGTGCTTTTTCTGGCCGACGGCGTGGTTCACGAGGAAGGGACGGCCGAGGAAATCTTCCGGGCGCCGAAGCACGCCCGGACAAGAGCGTTCATTGACCGCTCCTCGGAATTTTCACTGTGAGGGCCATGATGGGTTACACAAGTGCACAAAGCTACGACGGCGACGTCCGCAACGACAACGCACTGATCTATGTGAACGGAGAGTTCGTCCACCGCGAAAACGCCGTGGTGTCGGTCTTCGATGCCGGTTTCGTGCTCGGTGACGGCGTGTGGGAAGGGTTGCGGCTCGTTAACGGAAAGCTGCTTTCGCTCAACGCGCATCTCGATCGGCTCTTCGAGGGTGCACGCGCCATCAGCCTCGAGATCGGCATGACGCGCGAGGAGGTCACGCGAGCGCTAATGGAGACCTGCGTGAAGAACGGCTTCACCACCGACACGCACATCCGTCTGATGATCACGCGCGGCCGCAAGTCCACTCCGAACCAGGATCCGCGCTTCACGCTGGGGGGAGCGACCGTGGTCATCGTGGCGGAGATCAAGCGGCCGCGCGGCCAGTTCGCGGAAGCGGGGCTGAAACTGTTCACATCGACCTTCCGCTGCTCGTCGCCCGACGCGTTCGACTTGCGGCTCAATTCGCACAGCCGTCTCAATCTCATCCAGGCGCTGGTCCAGGCGATCGCGGCCGGCGCTGACGAGGCGTTGATGCTCGACCCGCAAGGGTTCGTCGCAAGCTGCAACTCCACGAATTTCTTCATCGTGCGCAAGGGCGAACTGTGGACGTCGCGCGGGCTTTACAGCTTCAACGGCATCACGCGTTCCCACATCGTCCGGCTTTTCGGCGAACATTGCGGGCCGTCTTTCGAGAAGGATTTCACGCTCGTCCAGGCCTACTCGGCCGACGAAGCCTTCGTCACCGGCACTCTGGGCGGGGTCACGCCGGTTGCACACGTCGACGGGCATATGATCGGTGACGGCAAGCCAGGGCCTTTGACGCGCGAGATTTCCCGAATCTACTGGGAGCACGCCGACGCGAACCGCCTGGACTGACGACCGAAGTTCGTGCTCTGCGAAGCACAGCTCGAAGACCGTGTCGCCGGCGGCGACCAAGAGGCGAACGTTGCGCTGGATGCCTTCGACCGTGGCTTCGTCGGCTTTAGATCTCGGTGGACAGGACTGCGAAACGAAGCAGACGCGCCGGGGTGTCCACCGGGCGGAGTGGCCGGGCATGAACATCGTTCAGAATCGCAACGCGATGCTCGTGCGGCACGAGGGTTGGTACTGGATCTTCGCCATCGACCGTTTCGGCTATGTGCGGCAACTTCGGAGGCATCACTGCTTCTTGGGTTCGCTGCCGACCGCTATTGCCGATGCTTGACCATCGTGCCGCCGCCGGTCGCCTGGTCGGTAGGGAAAACCTCGACGCGCGCCACGTCCACGAAGACCGGGAGATCGATCACGTCGCTGACGATCTGCGCGATGTGTTCCGGCTGTATCGGGCGGTAGTCGTCGTAAAGAAGGGCCGCCGCCTGATGGTCCGGTATAGACGTCCGGTAGAGTTGTGTCTGGACACGGCCCGGCACGATTTCGCTGATACGAACCGACGTACCGAGCAAGTCGCAGCGCAGATTGTCGCAAAACAGGCTTAGGCCCGCCTTGGAGGGGCCGTAGGCAGCCATGGAAGGATATGGCGCCTGGCCACCGCTTGAGCCGATGAAGACAAGGTGGCCGCGCTTGCGCGTCACCATCCCAGGCAGGAAGGCTCGGGTCAGGTGCATCGGGGCTTTCAGATTGACGTCGATCATGGCGTCGATCTCAGCGGGATCGATTTCGTGAAAAGCCGCGCGACTGGAGAGAATGCCTGCGTTGTTGACGAGGATATCGACTTCGACGCCGCCCAAGGCATTGACGATTGCCCAGGTGTCGCGGACGTCCGCGATGACCGGAACCGCGCCGCTGAGGCTGGCGAGTTCGCTCAACTGACTTTCGTTGCGCCCGACCGCATGAACGACAAGGCCACGTTCCCTCAAGCGCAGAACTATGGACCGGCCGATCCCGCTGGTCGCGCCCGTGACGAGCGCGGTGCGGTAGGGTGAGTTCTCAGACATAAATGTAGCCTCCGCTGACGACGACGTTCTCGCCGGTCGCGTAAGTGTTGCGGTGGCTTGCCATCATGACGATCCATTCGGCCATTTCCTTCGGCTCAGCGGCTCGGCCGAGGGCACTCGCCCTGGCCAGTTCCGACAGGAATCCGAGTTCCTTCGCCCTATCAGTCGCGAAGCCGGCTGGCGCGACGGAATTGACGAGGATTTGATCGTTTGCGCATTCTTCGGCGAAGGATTTGGTCAGACTGACGACAGCCGCCTTGGTGGCCGCGTAATGGGCGTTTTGCGGATGCGCTTTGAAGGCGTCGACCGAGGTGACGTTGACGATGCGCCCGGTCACCTCAGGTGGACTCACATATTGGCGCATATGCCTGACTGCCGCGACCATCATATGGTAGGTGCCCTTGATGTTGACGGCGTTCTCGAGGTCCCATTCATCGTCGGTGATGTCGAGGATCGGCTTGCGCGGATAGATCGCCGCGCTGTTGACCAGCGCATGGACACGGCCGAGCTTGCCCGCGATCTCGTTGAATCCGGTATGGCCGGTCTCGGCCCTCGAAATGTCGGCGCATGCGGTGGCGACGTCGGCGCCCTGCCCGGCGAGGTCTTCGGCAGCCTTGGCCAGCAAATCACCATTCCTGTCGACCAGCCCTAGCTTGCCGACGCCATGCTCGATCATCAGTCTGGCTGTCGCGAGCCCAAGGCCGGAAGCGCCACCGACGATCACAACAGTCTGGTCCTTCATACCATCTCCGGGCTTTCGGTAATGCGATTATTGGTATGATATCACTTATATGCTAACTTCTCAAATCTCAAGCGATATCCGAGCAGCGCATGATACCTCGCCTCTCTCAAGCACGCCGACGGCCCGAAAACGCTTTCTTCGAGCGCTTGGTGGAAACGGGCTTCCGTGGCGAAACTGAAACGAGAAGCGACAGCCGGACGGTGTTCTCAACAGACAACTCGATCTATCAGGTTCAGCCGGCGGGTATTGTGTTTCCTCGCGGAACGGACGACCTGAAAGTCGTTGCCGGCTTGCTGAGCCGGCCGGAATTTGCGCACGCCGCCATCTCGGTTCGCGGCGGTGGCACCGGCACCAACGGCCAGTCGCTGACAGCCGGAATCGTCGTCGACTGCTCCCGACATATGAACCGGATACTCGACATCGATCCGATCCGTCGCGTCGCCCGAGTCGAATGTGGCGTCGTCAAGGACCAGCTCAACCGGGCGCTGGAGCCGTACGGACTGTTCTTCGCTCCGGAATTGTCGACCTCGAATCGGGCGACGATCGGCGGCATGATCTCGACCGACGCGAGCGGCCAGGGTTCCTGCATCTACGGCAAGACCAGCAACCACGTGCTCGGCCTGCGGGTGGTTCTGACGGACGGCACCGACTGGTGGTCGCGGCCGCTCAAGAGGGCGGAACTGGAGAACGTGCAGCGCCGCAGCGACCGGATAGGAGAAATCCACCGGGTTCTCGACCGGATCGAACGCGAGAGGAGGCTGTTGATCGCCGAAACCTTCCCGAAGCTGAACCGCTTCATGACGGGCTACGATCTCGCGCACCTCAGGCGCGCGGACGGCCGCTTCGATCTCAACGCCACGCTGTGCGGCTCTGAGGGAACGCTGGCGATGATCGCTGAGGCGGAACTGAACCTGCTGCCGATTCCGGCCTGCTCGGCTCTCATCAACATTCGCTACGACAATTTCAACACCGCGCTGGAAGACGCCCGCAACCTCATCGCGCTGAGGGTGGCTTCGGTGGAGACGGTGGACGAAAAGGTGCTGCGCCTTGCCAAGGGCGACGCGGCCTGGGCGGAGATTGCACACTTCTTTCCCGACGACGCTTCCGGCCCCGCGAATGGCATCAATATCGTCGAGGTGTTAGCTGACGACCCAACCGAACTCTCTCGCAAGCTTTCCGAGATCGTGTCCCGGCTGGGTGCCAGCTTTCAGCTCGGCCGCGGCGGCTACACGGTGACGCGCGAAAGAAACGAGATCGAGGCGATCTGGACGATGCGCAAACGGGCGGTCGGCCTGCTCGGCAATGTCGAGGGACCGGTGCGGCCGGTCGCCTTTGTCGAGGATACCGCGGTGCCACCGGAAAATCTCGCCGCCTATATCCGCGAGTTTCGTTCAATCCTGGACGGCGAGGGCGTCGACTACGGCATGTTCGGTCATGTCGATGCTGGCGTGCTGCACGTGCGTCCGGCGCTCGACCTCACGCGGGATGATCATGTTCAGCTCGTGCGGCGTATCAGCGACAGGGTGGTGGCGCTGGCGCGCAAATATGGCGGGGTGTTGTGGGGAGAGCATGGCAAAGGCGCGCGTTCCGAATACGTACCCGAATTCTTCGGCGATCTTTATCCCAGCCTACAGGAGATCAAGCGTGTCTTCGACCCTCGTAACCAGCTCAATCCCGGCAAGATCGCCGCGCCTGGCACGAGCCCGCTTCTCAAGATCGACGAGGTCCCGCTGCGTGGCGACTTCGACAGCGTCATCGGCAATGAAATTCGCGCGGCATTCGACAACGCCGCCTATTGCAACGGCAACGGTGCCTGCTTCGATTTTGACGAGAAGAGCGTGATGTGTCCCTCCTACAAGGGTACGCGCGACCGGCGTTTCTCGCCTAAGGGCCGCGCCTCACTAATGCGCGAATGGTTGCGCCTGCTTGCCTTGCAAGGCCTGGATCCTCGCGCCGAGGCGCAACTTCTGCGGCGTACGAACCCGCTTGCCCGGATTGTCGCCCGGACCTGGAATTCCGTGAACCCTGCCAATCGCCGTGACTTCTCCCACGAGGTGCGCGCGGCCATGGACACGTGCCTGGCCTGCAAGGCCTGCTCAGGCCAGTGCCCCGTCAAGGTAAGCGTGCCGGCCTTCCGCGCGAAATTCCTTGAGCTGTATTATGGGCGCTATCTGCGGCCGCTGAAGGACCCGATCGTGGCGGCGATCGAGACGACGCTGCCGTGGATGGCGCGGCTAAAGCCCCTCTACAACGCCTTCGTCGGCTCCGCCGCCGGCGGGGCGATCATGCGGCTCGTGGGCCTGACGGCGCTGCCGGTCATGCCGCCCGTCTCGCTCGCACGTGAACTGGCGCGGAGAGGCATCGGCGTCGCGACACAGGAGCACCTGCTGCGGCTGCCCCCGGAAGAGCGCGCCCGCACGGTGGTCTTCGTGGCGGATGCGTTCACCTCGCATTTCGATCCGCAGGTCGTGCTCGACACGGTCGATCTGGCAAGGAGAATGGGATTCGCGCCGCTGCTGTTGGCCGCCTGGCACAACGGCAAGGCACTCCACGTCCATGGCTATCTGGGCGCGTTCGAAAAAATTGCAGCCAAGACGGCCCGCCATCTGGACGACCTGGCCGACACCGGTGTCACGCTGGTCGGCATCGATCCTTCGATGACGCTGACCTACCGCAGCGAATATGCAACTGCCCCCTCCACACGGACCCGCGCAAGGGTGTTACTGCCTCAAGAATGGTTGGCCGCCAATCTGGACCGGCTGGAGCCGGCACAAGATGTCGCAGACGATAGCGTCTTCAAGCTGATGGCACATTGTACGGAGCGCACCAACGTACCATCAGCGCAAGGCCAGTGGTCCGCGGTTTTCGGCAAGCTCGGCATCCGCCTCACATTGGCCGAGATCGGTTGCTGCGGTATGGCCGGCACCTTCGGGCACGAGGTGCGCAACCGCGCGCTTTCGGAGACGATCTATACCATGAGCTGGGCCGCTGAGCTCGCCACGGCTGGGCAAAATGAGGTGCTGATGGCAACCGGCTACTCCTGCAGATCGCAGGCCAAGCAGATCAGCGGGCGCTCGATTCCTCATCCAATCCAGGTCATCAACGCCAGGATCACCGACAGCAAAGGTGGCTGATCTAGCTAGCATGATATGTGATATGTGCTAGATTGGCGCGTACCGAAATCGACGCTTGGAGGATTGGCTTTGGCAATCATAGCGCAACGCGGCAACCTCGCAGAAATCGTCGCGGCGCAACTCACCTCGCGCATCGATTCGGGTCTATATACGCCCGGCGAGAAGATACCGTCGAGTGCCCAGCTTTGCGAGGAATTCGGTGTCAGCCGCACAGTGATCCGTGAAGCCCTGACCTCGCTCAAGATCGGCGGCCGCGTCACGGCACGCCAGGGGGCCGGCGTCTACGTCACCGAAAAGGACGCCAAGACACTCCATTTCGAGATCAGCCGCATCGACGATATCCGCTCGGCCATGCAGATCCTGGAACTGAGGCTGGGGGTCGAGATGCAGTCCGTGGCGCTGGCCGCGGCGCGGCGAACTCCGGAGGCCCTGGCTGAGATCGCCAGAGCCTACGATCATCTGGACAGGTTGGAAACGGACGATGTTGAGGTCGAGGCGCGGGCCGATTTCGACTTCCATCTTGCCATTGCCAAGGCGACGCGCAATCCGCACTTTCAGCATTTCCTCGAAGCCGTCTTCGCCGAGATCAATTTCGACCTTGTGCTGAAGCACCGCCAGTCGGCCCGCGCGCATCAAGCTTATCTGAAGAAGATCAATCGCGAACACTCGGCCATCCTCGCCTCCATAACACAAGGCGATGCCAAAGCGGCCAGGAACGCGCTCGTGGCCCATCTGGAAGAGAGCCTGAACCGCTATCGCGCCATGCTCGACGAGCCGGCGAGCGCGATGTCGGGGGATTGAGGAGGTCGGTGCCGGCCTTTTGCCGGCGCCTCCGGCTGCGGCTACCTACCTTGTGCGATCGCCTGCTCGCGGATCTGCGTCAGGCTCATCTTCGGCGTCAGCGCCTCCGGATCGATCCGGATCTCGATGAGTGCCGGCTTTCTGGACGCCTCACAACACTTGAATGCCTCGGCGAAGTCTTCCGTCTTTTCCACCGTTTCGCCATGCAGTCCGTAGGAGCGGGCCAGCGCCGCAAAATCCGGGTTGGTTAGCCGCGTGCCCGAAACGCGGCCGGGATAGTTGCGCTCCTGGTGCATGCGGATCGTGCCGTACATGCCGTTGTTGATGACGAGGAAGATCACGCGCGCATCGTAGTGCATGGCGGTCGCCAGTTCCTGACCGTTCATCAGGAAGCAGCCGTCGCCGGCGAAGGCCACGACTTCACGCCCCGGTGCGGTGAGCTTGGCGGCGATCGCCGCGGGCACGCCGTAACATTGGTTGGGCCGAGCTGCGTGCGGAATGTGCGGTACTGATAGAACCGGTGCGCCCAAGCGGAATAGTTGCCCGCACCCGTCGTCAGGATCGCGTCGGGCGCGAGATGGCCACGCAGCCATTCCATGATCTCGCCCATCTGCACCGGACCGGGAATTTTCGGGTGCCTCAGGTTGTCGAGATAGTCGGCGTGAGCTGCCTCGGTCCATGCCTTCCGGACGGGAGGGGTCGCTGGTTTCAGACGACGCGCCTGGGACAGGAACCCGGCGACGCTGGCGTTGACGGGCAGAGCCGCGTGGTAGACGCGTCCAAGTTCCTCGGCACCGGGATGGACATGAATGAAGGTCTGCTTCGGCACCGGAATGTCGATCAGCGTGTAGCCGCCGGTCGTCATTTCGCCGAGCCGCGCGCCGATGGAGATGAGGACATCGCTGTCCTTCATTCGCTGGATCAGCTTCGGCCCGGCGGCGAGGCCGAGGTCGCCTGCGTAGTTCGGGTGAGTGTTGTCGAACAGGTCCTGGCAGCGGAACGAGGCCGCGACGGGCAGGCAGAAGGCTTCCGAGAAGGCCTTGAGGTCCGCGACCGCTTGGGCGGTCCAGCCGCCTCCTCCGGCGACAAGCATCGGCCGCTCCGCCTTGGCAAGCACCGACATCAGTTCCTCAAGCTGCGGCTCGCCCGCGTAGGCTTCGACGCGCTTGTAGGCCGGCACGTCATCGACCGTCACCTGATCGGTGAGCATGTCTTCAGGCAGCGCCACGACCACGGGACCGGGTCGGCCGTTGACGGCGCGATGAAACGCCTGGCTGATCAATTCGGGAATGCGCGCCGCGTCCTCGATCTCGACCACCCATTTCGCCATCTGACCGTACATGCGGCGGTAGTCCATTTCCTGGAAAGCCTCGCGCTCCATCTGGTCGCGCGCCACTTGGCCGACGAACAGGATCATCGGCGTGGAATCCTGGAAGGCGGTATGCACGCCTACCGAGGCGTTGGTCGCACCCGGGCCGCGCGTTACGAAGCAGATGCCGGGCTTGCCGGTCAGCTTGCCATAGGCTTCGGCCATGTACGCCGCCCCGCCTTCCTGCCGGCACACGATGAGTTCGATGGCATCGGCGGCATCGTGCAGCGCGTCGAGCACATCGAGATAGCTTTCGCCGGGCACGCAGAACGCGCGCTCTACACCGTGGATGCGCAACTGATCGATCAGTACCTGTCCGCCGCTGCGGCTTCCACACTCAGGTTTCATCGTCTTGACCCGTGTTTGAGTTAGATGACCGCGTCTTCGAGGAAAGGCCGATTAGCGACCACGCGTTCGAAGCCGAATGGCGAAAGATCGAGGGTCCGGAACCCGCCATAAGTGATGAGTTCGCTCAGGCCCCGGCCCATGGCCGGCGCCTGCTGCAGTCCATGGCCGGAAAAACCGTTGGCGAAGAGGAAGTTCCCCACCTCGGTATGTGGGCCGAGGATGACGTTGTGGTCGAGCGTGCAGTAGTCATAGTGCCCGGCCCAGGCATTCACGACCTTGATCGCCTCGAAGGCGGGCACCCGGTTGGCGAGGATCGGCCAGATTTCGTCCTCGAACTCGTCGTGCATGACCGCGAAATCGTTAGGATCCACTTCCGGGTCGTGCTTGGGATAGGTGCCCATCAGGTAGAATTTGCCCTCGGGGCGGAAGAACACGCCGGTCGGGTCGATGGTAAGCCCCACCTTTCCTTCGAGCGGCGTACGGCAGTCGACCACGAAGAGCGAACGCCGGCGCGGCTCGACGGGAATGTCGAGGCCGGCCATGCGGGCGACCTTCTTGCCGTTGGTGCCGGACGTGTTCACGAGCGTGCCGCAGCCGATCGTCTGGCCGCTTTTCGTGGTTACCGAGACGATGCAGTCGCCGGCACGGTTCACCGCCACGACTTCGTCCTCGATATATTCGACGCCAAGGGCGCGGGCCTTTCTGCGAAAGCCCTGCATCAGCGCCGAACTGTCGAACCAGCCTTCGCCGCGCTCGCCGTAGCTCCCGAGTGACAGACCGTCGAGGTTGAGCCAGGGGAAGCGGCGGCCGAGCGTGTCGACGTCGAACAACGTCACCTCCGCCCCGCACGCCGCCTGCGTTGCATGGTTGCGACGTAACACCTCGCTGCCCCGCTCGTCCTCGGCAAGGAACAGGTAGCCGTTCTCGTGGAAGCCGATTTCCGGAGTGTCGTCGTCGACCGCGACGTTCTCCTTGAAACTGCGGATGAACTGCGTCCCGAATTGCGAGACCTGGACGTTGATCGCGTTGGAGAACTGATGGCGGATCGAGCTCGAGGACAGCGCGGTCGCTGAGCGCTGGAAGGTCCAGTCTTTCTCGACCACCAGCACCGAGCCCTTGAAATCCGGATTCGTCGCCAGGAAATAGGCCGTCGCGCTGCCGACCACGGCGCCGCCGACGATCACGACATCGTAGGATGCCTTGGATGCCTGCATGACAGCGCTCACTTCTGCTCGTCGTCGTCGGGATGGCCGAGGGCACAGAAGAAGCCGCCCTGAAAACGGATCGCGGGATCGTTCGGATCGCCCTGGGGAGTACTGCCGATTACTTTCTCGCGATAATCGTCCGCGCTGTCCTGCGGCTTGTAGCCGAGGATGCTGGCCGTGCGATTGTCCCAGAAGGACTCACTGTTGTTCGACATGCCGTAAGCGATCATGAAGCCGACCCGCGGAGCTGACAGGCTCCTTTCGACCAGTTGGCGGCAGTCGCGATAGGAAAGCCATGTTATCAGATGGCGGCGATCTGCCGGCTCCGGATAAGACGAACCGATGCGCAGGCAGATGGTTTCGATGCCGAACTTGTCGAAATAAAATCGCCCGAGATTCTCCACGAAGGTCTTGGACACGCCATAGAGGCTGTCCGGCCGCGTCGGCACATTGGCGTCGATTGTTTCCGTGCGCTCATAATAGCCGATGGCATGCACCGAGCTGGCATAGACGATGCGCTTCACGCCATGGCGCCGCGCCGCCTCATAGACGTTGTAGGTGCCGATGATGTTGTTGTTGAGGATGGCCTTCCACGGCGCTTCCAGGCCCTGCCCGCCCATGTGAACGATGGCGTCGCATCCCTTCACAGCCGCCGACACGGCCTCGAAATCCGAAAGATCCGCTGGCGCGTCTTCCTCGTGCGGGGCGAGGTTTTCGCAAGGTCCGAGCGAGGAAAGGCGCACGACCTTGCCGAGCTGCGTTCCCGATTTCCTGAGCTCCGTTCCGAGCGCACCCGCGGCGCCGGTGAGCAGGGTTCGTTGAAAATCCGTCATGGGCTCTTCTTTCCGTTATCGGAGCCGCGCCAGCGCATCGGCGACACGTTCGGCGGCGGCGGTCAGATTGTCGCTCGACGTCGCAAAGGACAGGCGGATGTAGGGTTCGATGCCGAACGCTGCCCCCGGCACCGTTGCGACCTTGCCCGCTTTCAGGAGGTAGGATGCCAGTTCCGCGTCATTGGCAATCGTCGTTCCGTCGGGAGTGGTCTTGCCTATGTGGGGTTCGCATTTAGGGAACAGGTAGAAGGCTCCGTCAGGCGCCCGCACTTCCAAGCCCGGGATGGCTCCGAAACTCTTCGTCACCAGCGCGCCGCGCACCTTGTATTCCTCGACAGCCTTGCTGACGAAGTCCTGTGGGCCATTGAGCGCCGCAACGGCGGCGGCCTGAGTGATCGACGACGGGCAAGTCGTGCTCTGCGACTGGAGCTTGTTCAGCACCTTGGTCAGGCTTTTTGGCCCGGCGGCATAACCCAGCCGCCAGCCGGTCATGGCGTAAGCCTTGGAGACGCCGTTGACAATTAGCGTTCGCTCGCGCAAGTCGGGGCAGGCTGCCGCGAACGAGGCGAACGGTACTTCGCCGCATACAATATGCTCGTAGATCTCGTCCGACATGATGGCAACGCGCGGATGCCGCGTCAGAACCGCGCCGAGCGCCCTCAGTTCCTCGGCGCTGTAGATCGCCCCGGTTGGATTAGACGGCGAGTTGAACAGGAACCACCGCGTCTTCGGCGTGATGGCAGCCTCCAACCGTTCCGGCGCGATCTTGAAGGCATCCTCGACGCCGCAGGAAACGATTTTCGGCACGCCGCCATGCAGGATGATGATGTCGGTGTAAGACACCCAATAGGGTGCCGGGACGATCACCTCGTCGCCAGGCTCCAGCGTGCCGAGGAAAGCGTTGAACAAGATCTGCTTGGCGCCGTTGCCGATGGAGATCTCGTCGATCGCATAGTCCAGCCCGTTCTCGCGCTTGAACTTGGCAACGATCGCCTCGCGCAGCTCTGGAAGCCCGTCCGGTCCGGTATAGCGTGTCACGCCGCGCCGCATTGCGTCGATGGCGGCCTGAACCACATGGGCAGGCGTATCGAAATCCGGCTCGCCGAGCGACAGGTCGACGACGCTTTCCCCCTTGGCGCGCATCGCCTTGGCTGTCATGGACACCGCCATTGAGGGCGACGATTGGATCGTCGCGGCCCGCTTGCTCTCAAAAGCGATCATGTTCATCCTTTTGGCTTCCGTATGCTGGCCTTGCCGTGGATTTCGACCTGTTCGCCGGTGAGGTAGCCGTGCTTGAGGTCGTGCTCGAGCGCGGCCGCCGGACGCTTCGCGGGATCACCGAAGCCGCCGCCGCCCGGAAGCTGGAGCACCAGACGACGCGCCGGCGGCACGAATTGCAGGCCCTTGCCGCGCAGGACCGTTCCGTCGTCGAGCGATACCGATCCCGGCGCACCGTCCTTGCCGCCGTCGCGACCCCGGGCCGGATGGTTGAGGCGGTCGAACATGGCCGAAAAACGGAAACCGTAGCCGTCGGCCGCCGCGATCTCGATGGTCTGGCCGAGGCCGCCGCGATACTCGCCGGCGCCACCCGAACCCTCTCGCAGTTCTTTGCGCCAGACGATAATGGGGCCGACATTCTCGGTCGCCTCGATCGGCATGGTGTGGACGCCGCTCGGAAACGCCGTGGCGTTCAGCCCGTCGAGCGTGGGGCGCGCGCCGGAACCGCCGGAGTTGAACATCAGGATCTCTGCGCCGGAACCACCGATCTCATCCGATAGCGGCCGCACACTCATGTGCAGGTTCCAGAGCGCGCTCGCGCCTTCGGCTGGCGCCCTGCCGGGCAGCGCCTGATGCAATGCGCCGAGCACGAGATCCGGCACGAAATGGCCAAGCACGTGGCGCACGGCCACTGGCGCCGGGCGCTTGGCATTGAGGATACAACCTTCCGGCGCGACGATGTCGAACGGCGCCAGCGAGGCAGCATTGTTCGGAATTTCAGGCGCCACGACGCATTTGATGCCGTAGCAGGCATAGGCCTTGGCATAGACGAGCGGCACGTTGATGCCGAATTTGCTCATACCCGAGGTGCCGTCGAGATCGACCAGCACTCCATCGGGGCCGATTGTCAATTTCGCCTGCAGGTGAACCGGTTCGTCATAGCCGTCGAGGTCGAGGCCATAGGACCAGCTTCCATGCGGCAGCGCACGCAACCGCTCCAGCGTCGCCTCGCGGCTGTGTTTCAGGATGAAGCCGCCGATTTGTGAGAGATCCGCAAGGTTGAATTCCGTCAGCATGTCGGTGAGGCGGCGGTGGCCAGTTTCGTTGCAAGCTGCGAGCGCATGGAAATCGCCCACCACCTTGTCGCTCTCGCGTACATTGTTGCGGACGATGTGGACGAGGGTCCGGTTGAGCTCCCCGCGCTCGAAGAACTTCATGATCGGGATGAACAGGCCTTCCTCATAGACCTCGCGTGCGTCCGGCCCGAAGCCGCGCCCGCCGACATCGACCACATGGGCCGTTGATGCGAAGTGGCCGACCAACCTGCCGTGATGGAAGGAGGGTGTCACGACGGTGATGTCGTGCAGGTGGCCGGTGCCCTTCCAGGGATCGTTGGTGATGTAGACGTCGCCCTCGAAGATGTTCTCGGGGCCGATGTCGCGGATGAAGTGGGCGACCGATTCGGCCATGGCGTTAACGTGGCCTGGCGTGCCGGTGACTGCCTGGGCGAGCATGCGGCCTTCAAGGTCGAAGACGCCGGCGGACAAATCGCCCGCCTCCCGGACTGAGGTGGAGAAAGCGGTACGGATCAGCGTTTGCGCCTGCTCCTCGACCACCGAGATCAGCCGGTTCCACATCACCTGCATGTGGATGTCGATCATGGACTGGTTCATGTTCCGGTCCTCATGTGCGGGTGGCCAGGATACAGCCGTCGTTCTGGATGACGGCCCTGAAGGAGGCAGTGAGCACCGTCGAGGTCTCGCGCTCGACGATAACGGCGGGCCCTTTGACGACATCGCCGGGGTTGAGCGCCGAGCGGTCGTGAATGCCGGCCTCGAGATAGGCCCTCTGCGCGGCCTCGAACAGGCGCCGGGTCTTCGTCGGGGCGACAACGGAGCCCTCGGAAACTGGCTCGACACGGGCGACAGGTGGAAGCGGTGAGCTGACCTTGACCGACCAGCTGACGATCTCGACGTCAAGACCTTCGATGGCGCGACCGAAGAAGCGCTCATATTCCTCTCCGAACAGTGCGCCTATGCGGGCGGCGCTGTCGGCGTCGAAGCGGGCAAGCGGCAGGGCGACTGGAATGTCCCATCCCTGTCCGACATAGCGCATGAACACGCTACGTTTGATCACAGGTTCGCGGTCATCGATCCCCCCGGCGACGAACCCTGCGGCCTCGGCCTCCATCGCCTCCATCAGGCGGTTCGCCGCCGACGCATCGAATTGCGACAGACGGAATACCGAACTGCGGACCGCTTCATAACCGAAGGGCGCCCTGAGGAAGCCGATGGCAGAGCCGACGCCGGCACCAGGCGGCACCAGAAAGCTGGAAATACCCATCTTCTCGCAGAGCCGGGCGGCATGTAGCGGGCCGGCACCGCCGAAGGTGATCATAGTGAAATCGGAGATGTCCTTGCCGTTCTCCACGGCGTGGACCCGGCCGGCATTGGCCATGTTCTCGTCCACCATCTCGCAGGTGCCGTAGGCGGCCGCTTCCGCATCGAGCCCGATCACGGCGCCGATGTCGACGCGCATTGCCTTGCGACTCGCCTCGGCGGACAGTGTGATCGCCCCGCCGGCGAAATTGTCCGGATCGAGCTTGCCGAGCATCAGGTCGGCATCGGTCACTGTCGGATGCGCGCCGCCGCGCTGATAGCAAGCCGGCCCCGGCTCGGAGCCGGCGCTGTGTGGACCAACGCGAATCTGGCGCATGCCGTCGACCCCGGCGATGGAGCCGCCGCCGGCGCCGATCTCGACCATCTCCACCACCGGAATGGAGATCGGCATGCCTGAGCCCTTGCGAAAGCGATAGGTGCGCGCGACCTCGAAGGTCTTCGCGGTATTGGGAACTTGCTTCTCGATCAGGCAGATTTTCGCCGTCGTGCCGCCCATGTCGTAGGAAAGCACCGCGTCGAGGCCGTGATGGCGGGCGATATCGGCGGCGAAAATCGCGCCGCCCGCAGGGCCGGATTCCACCAGCCGCACCGGAAACTCCGAGGCGCTTTCAACCGAGACGATTCCGCCGCCGGAATGGATCATGAAAACCGGACAGCCGACGCCGATCTCCTTGAGGGAGACGACGAGGCGGTCGAGATAGGATTTAATCGCCGGCTTCACGTAGGCGTTGGCGCATACGGTGTTGAAGCGCTCGAACTCCCGCATTTGCGGCGAGACCTCCGAAGAGATCGAGACGGAAAGCGCCGGCAACCGCTTTAGCAGCGCGTCCCTCACCCGCCTTTCATGGCCGCCGTTGGCATAGGCATGGATGAAGCCGATCGCCGCGCTTTCATAGCCGCCCGCTGCGATGCGTTCGGCCACAACATCGACGGATGCGTCGTCGAGCGGCAGCAGCACCTTGCCGGAGGCATCCATTCGCTCGCGCACGACGAAGCGGTCCGCGCGTTCGATCAGCGCGGGCGGAAGAGCAATATTCAGGTCGTACTGCTCGAAGCGGTTTTCGGTGCGCATTTCCAGCACATCGCGAAAACCTTCGGTGGTGACGAACGCCGTCCTGGCCCCGCGCCGTTCGATCAACGCGTTCGTGGCGAGCGTGGTGCCGTGGATGAGGATATCGATCTGCGACAGCTCGATGCCAGCCATCTCCGCCACCACCTGCACGCCTTTCAGGATCGCGCGCTCTGGCGCTGCGTAGTCGGTCAGTATCTTGGTGGAATGCAGCGCTCCATCGAGATCGAGCGCGATGTCGGTGAAAGTTCCGCCAATGTCCACGCCGACACGACAATTTCCTCCCGCGGGTACCGACATTCTCATCTCCTAAATGCCTTGGAGAGCAAGCGGTCCTCGCTCAACCCCAGCCTGCGCGATGCTCCAAGGCACTGACATCTATTGCTTTTTCTTATCTAGCGCGGAGCGAAATAATTCCGCTTGACGTTCTTGCGATATAGCACTTATCATATATGTGTCAACTTAAAAGGGGCAACGTTCCTCGCGATCCGACCAAGCGGAGAGAAGCTCCAAGGGCGGAGGATCAGGCCGAAAACGGCCGACCCGAAAAGGAGAGATATTCGGAGTGCGGGCCGAACCCGCACCCAAAACGGATCCAACAAGGTTGTCTCCTAACAGAGGGAAGGTTCAAATGAATCGCTTACGCAAATATCTCGCTGCCGCCGCGGTAGCGTCCTCCATGTTCGCGGCACAGGCCTTGGCGGCCGACGCCATCAAGATCGGGGTTGCGGGTCCGATGACAGGGGCCAACGCCACCTTCGGCGAACAGATTTGGACGGGTGTCTCCACCTACGTCAATGAAGTGAACACGTCCGGCGGCATCGACGGCAGGCAGATCGAGCTCGTGAAGGGCGACGACGCATGTGAGCCCAAGCAGGCGGTGGCGGTCGCCAACCGCCTCGTGGATCAGGACAAGGTCCAGGCGGTGGTCGGCCATTTCTGCTCGTCCAGCACCATCCCTGCGTCGGAAATCTACAACGACGCCGGCATATTGACGATCACGCCTGCATCCACAAACCCGATCGTCACTGACCGCGGCCTCGAAACGATGTTCCGCACCTGCGGCCGCGACGACCAGCAGGCGGTGGTCGCCGGCTCGTACATTCTCGACACGCTAAAGCTCGACAAGATCGCGCTGATCCATGACAAGGATACCTATGGTCAGGGCCTGGTCGATGCGCTCAAGCGGGCACTTGCCGAAAAGGGCGTCGAGCCGGTGCTGTATGAAGGCCTCACCCGTGGTGAGCGCGACTTCAACGCGCTTGTCACCAAGATCAAGAGCTCCGGCGCGCAGGCAGTCTACTTCGGCGGCCTCATCCCGGAGGCAGGCCCGCTCATCCGCCAAATCCACGAGCAGGGCCTCGATGTGAAATTCGTTAGCGGTGACGCACTCGCCCAAAAGGAAATTGTCACCGCCGCCGGCGGCGCGCAGAACCTCAAGAACGTCTACTACTCGTCCGCAGCAGACCCAAAGGAAGACCCGGCTGCCGCCGAAGCACAGGATGCGCTGAAGAAGGCCAACGTGCCTCTCGACAACTACACGCTCTTCGGTTTCGCCAGCGCCCAGGCCATCGTCGCGGCGCTGCAGGGAACCAAGAACGGCAGCATCGACGACCAGCTCAAATGGCTGCAGTCCAACTCGGTCAAGTCGGCTGTTGGCGACCTCGCCTGGAATGAGAAAGGCGACGTCAAGGACTTCAAGTTCGTCTTCTATACCTTCGACGACAAGGGCGATCCGGCCCGCGCAAACTGACGGAATTGAACCCTGCCGGTCGGGCTTTGTTCGGCCGGCTCCTGCATGCCCATGAACAAAGGGGGCCGCAGTGGACTTCTACATCCTGGCGCAGCAATTGGTGAATGGCATCACGCTGGGCACCATCTATGGGCTGATCGCCGTCGGCTACACCATGGTCTACGGCGTCATCCGCATGATCAATTTCGCCCATGGCGACGTCTACATGGTGTCAGCCTATATTGCAGCTATCACGCTTGCGGTGCTCCACTTCTTCGGTGTCCAGTCCGTTCCATTCGCACTCATCTCGATTCTGATCATCACCTGCGCCGTCACGGGCGTTTACGGCTGGACGATCGAGCGTGTCGCCTATCGGCCGTTGCGCGGGTCAACGAAGCTTGCGCCCTTGATCTCGGCCATCGGCATTTCGCTGATGCTACAGAGCTATGTGCAGGTGGCGCAGGGCGCGCGCGACCAGGGCGTTCCGCTGCTGATCCAGGGTGCCTTCCGTTTTGGAGATGGCGCTCACTTCGTGCAGATCACCTATATGCAGACGGTGATCCTCATCGCCTCGCTCGTCGCCGTGGCGCTTCTGACCTATCTCATCAACCACACGCGCATCGGCCGCGAGTGCCGGGCCACCCAGCAAAACCGCCACATCTCCGCGGTGCTGGGTGTAAACACCGACCGCACGATCTCCACCGTCTTCGTTATCGGCGCCGCGACGGCAGCCGTCGGCGGCGTGCTCGTCACCTTCAACTACGGCTCGTTCAACTTCTTTATCGGCTTCGTGATGGGTATCAAGGCCTTCACGGCAGCTGTCCTTGGCGGCATCGGCTCGCTGCCGGGCGCCGTTCTTGGTGGCATCCTGCTCGGTCTCACGGAGGCCCTGTTCGCGGGCTATGGCAGCACCGACTACAAGGACGTGTTCGCGTTCGGCCTGCTTATCACGCTGCTGTTCTTCCGCCCGTATGGCCTGCTCGGCAGGCCAGACGTGCAGAAGGTCTGACGGCAACGGAGGCGCACCATGCACACGGAACGTATACTTCCCCTCGCCAAGGAAGCGGCGCTGACCTTCGTCGTCGACATGATCCTGTTCGTCCCGATCTCCGGCCTCGTGCTCGATGGGTTCGGCTTCAAGAACGAATTGGGCAGGGCGTTCACCCTCGCTGCCGTCGTTACGCTCGGCCGTGTGGCGATTTCCGCCCTCGGCATGACACGGCTCGGCGAAACGGCCGGCAAGAGACTTTCCAGCAAAAATTCGGGCGTCGCAGTCGCCACGGGCAAGGAGAGAAGCTTAGCCCCGCTTCTCGTCGTCCTCTTCCTGGCGGGGTTGGCGTTTCCCTTCTTCGCCGACAAGTATTTTCTCGGCATCGCCATTCTCGCTCTGATCTACTGCCTGCTAGGGCTCGGCCTCAACATCGTCGTCGGGCTCGCCGGCCTTCTCGACTTAGGCTTCGTGGCCTTTTATGCGGTGGGCGCATATCTGCTTGCGCTCGGCTCACAGTATCTGGGCTTCGGCTTCTGGACGGCCCTTCTGATCGCTCCGTTTCTTGCAGCCTTCTGCGGCATGGTGCTCGCCTTTCCCGTGCTCAAGATGCACGGCGATTATCTCGCCATCGTGACACTTGGCTTCGGCGAAATCATCCGCCTTGTCCTGACCAACTGGCTCGACTTCACCGGCGGGCCGAACGGCGCCGCGGCGCCGCCACCGACCATGCTCGGGTTGGAGTTCACCCGCACGGCAAGGCAGGGTGGCGTTCCGTTGCATGAGTATTTCGGCATCTCCTACAGCGCCGATTACAAGTTCTGGTTCATCTACCTGGTGCTGTTCCTGGTCGTTTGCGGGGTGATTTATATCGTGGAACGGTTGCGGGTCATGCCGCTCGGCCGGCTTTGGGAAGCCCTGCGCGAGGATGAGGTCGCCTGCCGCTCACTGGGTGTCAATCACGTCTTCATCAAGCTGTCGGCCTTCATGCTCGGCGCTTCGACGGGCGGCATCGCCGGCGTCTTCTTCGCCGTGCACCCAGGTTTCGTGAACCCGACCTCCTTCACCTTCTTCGAGTCCGCGCTCATCCTGGCCATCGTTGTGCTTGGCGGACTGGGCTCGACTGTCGGCGTCATCCTCGCCGCGCTCGTACTGACCATCCTGCCGGAAGTGCTGCGCGACTTCGCCGAGTACCGCGTGCTGGTGTTCGGCATCCTCATGGTCGTCATGATGATCTGGAAGCCGCGTGGCCTTGTGCGGATCACTCGCCCGGCGTTCTTCCCGTCGGCTTCGGCCAACCGGACGGAGGGTGTGCCAGCCGTTGGCCTGGAGCATGGCACGGAGGCGTGACGATGATTATTCCGCTGCTTGAGGTCCAGAACGTCACGATGCGGTTCGGCGGCATCGTTGCCAACCGCGACGTCAGCTTCTCGGTCGCAAAGGGCGCGATCACCGCCTTGATCGGGCCAAACGGCGCCGGCAAGACCACGATCTTTAACTGCATCACCGGCTTCTATCGCGCGAGCGAGGGCCGCATTCTCCTCAACCACAGTGGGGCCATGCAGGACGTCAATGATCTGCTGAAACGTCCGGTTACCGGCGGCTCTCACTTGGTGACGCGCGCCGGCATAGCTCGGACCTTCCAGAATATTCGGCTGTTCAAGGAAATGACGGTGGTGGAGAACCTTCTGGTCGCCCAGCACCTGAATACCCGGAACAACATCGTGGCCGGTGTCTTCAAAACACCAGCTTATCGGCAGGCGGAACGTGAGGCCGTCGACCGCGCATATTACTGGCTGGAGCGTGTCAATCTCGCAGCCGATGCCAACAGGCTCGCTGGCGAGCTGCCCTATGGCCGCCAGCGCCGGCTGGAGATCGCGCGCGCCATGTGCACCGAACCGAGCCTGATTTGCCTGGACGAACCGGCCGCCGGGCTCAACCCGTCAGAGACGCGCGAACTGTCCGACGCGATCCAGCGGCTGCGCGACGAGCTCGGGCTGACCGTTCTCGTTATCGAGCATGATATGGGGTTCGTCATGCGCATCGCCGAACATATCGTGGTCCTCGACCACGGCGTCGTCATCGCCGACGGGACGCCGGCCGAGGTGTCCGGCGACCCCGCCGTCATAGCGGCCTACCTCGGCGTCAGCGAGGAAGAGGTGACGTCGTGAGCACAGCCGAGAAAGCGACCCTGCCGCTTCTTGAATTCGCCGGCGTCCACGCCCACTACGGTCCCGTCGAGGCGCTCAAGGCCGTCGATCTGCATGTTTCGCAAGGCGAGGTCGTCAGCCTCATCGGCGCCAACGGCGCCGGCAAGACGACACTGCTTTCGACGATCTTCGGCGTGCCGCGGGCCAGCGCCGGGCGCATTCTTCATCGCGGCGAAGACATCTCGCGCCTTCAGACGAACAGGATTGCCCACCGGGGCATCGCTCTCGTGCCTGAAGGCCGTCAGATATATCCCGACATGACCGTCGAGGAGAACCTGATGATGGGGACGACGCCGATCGGAATGGATCATTTCGAGGAAGATCGGGCCTCGATGTTCGAGCTTTTCCCGCGCCTGAAGGAGCGGCGCAACCAGACCGCAGGCACGATGTCCGGCGGCGAACAGCAGATGCTCGCCATTGCCAGGGCGATGATGGCGAGGCCCACGCTGATGCTATTCGACGAACCGTCCCTCGGTCTCGCACCCCTCGTCGTCAAGCGCGTCTTCGAGGTGCTGGGCGAGATCGCCGCCATGGGCAAAACCATCTTCCTCGTCGAGCAGAACGCCAATCATGCGCTTCGGCTGTCGCAGCGCGCTTATGTGATGGTGAACGGCAGGATCCACCTTTCCGGCGACAGCGCGGCGCTCCTCGACGATGAAAGTGTCCGCAAGGCCTATCTCGGAGTGCACTAGGGAATGGACGTGCTGGACAGAACCTGATCGCCGGTGAGTGGATTAACGGCGCACCGCGCGCCTGTTTATTCGTCGCCGACGATGCCAGAGTCCCCGTCGCCGTCGTTGGAAAACCCTGGCATGATGTCGCCCGCGAGCAGCTTCTCCTTCGAGAGAAGGCCGGAGTCCTCGAGCGCCCCGAAGTCAGGAAGATCGCGCAAGGTTTCAAGCCCATACTCCAACAGGAACTCTCGGGTCGTGACATAGGTATAGGGGGCGCCTGGCTGCGGCGCGCGCGGGCCGGAAGCGACGAAGCCAAAGCTGCGCAGATTGCCGATCAGATCGCGGCTGATTTCCTTGCCGAAGAAGGATGACAGCTCGGCGCGCGTGATCGGCTGGAAATACGCAATCGTCATCAGGACCAGCAACTCGGACTGCGTGAGGTCGACCGCGCGTTCGTCGGCGCCGACGGCCGTACGGATGGCATCGGCATAGGCCGGCCGCGTCAGATGCTTCCAGCCGCCGGCGACCGCGACAAGGTCATAGGGGCGACCGCGCAGTTCCTCGCGGATGTCGGCGATGAGCAGGTCGAGGTTGCACTCTCGTCCAACCACCCGCGCGAGGACACTCCGTGTCACCGGCTCGCTCGCGGCAAAGACGGTGGCCTCGACGCGATGCATCCATTCGCGCCAGCGAACTTCCGGCCGCAGATGATCCAGCTCCCGGTCAAACAGCTGGTCAGCTGGTCGCCGTTCGCCTGATCGACGGTCATCTGACCGGATCCCTCCTCGCCTGCGTGCTGCTTCGGCCATTTCCTAAAGCCCGTAGATGCGAAAGGTCGGCCGGCCGGACAGTTCGCGGATGGCGCCGAGATCGACCAGCCTATCGAACAGGCGACGCAGGCCACGATCACTGATGCCCGCGATCTTCTCCGTGGCGACGATCGCGTCTTCGCACAACAGCTTTTCGACGACCGTGTCCGCCGCCTTGGCCCTGAGTTTCGGGGCGGCGGCGAGTAGCTTATCCGCCCTGCGCCCGAGCTCAGCGGAAAGGTCGATGGCACGCAGTGCGGCGCGCGCCTGGGCGGCGAGCAGACTTTTTGTCCGGTCAGATTCCGGTTCGAAGCCCGCAGCCGGAGAAGCGGTTGCCGATCGGCGCGAACGACTGGCGCCGATACCCGCAACCATCTCCGTACCCAGCAAAGGGATTGCGCGCGTCCAGCCCAGCCGCTGCGCCAGCAGCGCGTCGGCGAGCCAGGCTCCGAGGATACGCCCGAAGCCATGTCGTTCGGCGGCCCTGAACGCGCCGGTCAGCATGCCAACGGCGCCCTCGGTCGCCGCAAGCTGCCGAAGATCGTCCACCAGATCGCTGACCGCCTCGTCGTCGCGGGCGTGACCGATTTCCTCCAGAACCTTCACGATGCTCGCCGCGGACACCAACTCCTCGGCGGGATCGGCTGCCAGACGTTGCCAAGCCAGCAGTACCCTGCCCCCCGGCCCGACATCGTCGCCCGGGCGTGTGAGCAGCACGGCGTCGCGCAGCGCGCTTTCATCCTCGACGCGCCCCGCTTGCCGTGCCGTGACCGCAGCCGCCGAAAGCGCCAGACGCTGCCGCCAGGCGCCGGCCCACCGCTCCTGCCGGCGGATCGCCGCATCGAGCGCGCCGATGGCGGCGCCAAAAGCAATCGCAGTGTCCTCAAGGATTTGCGACGTCTCGATTGCCCGACGCAGCCAGCTCGGGATGGGGATTGCTGACGCGGCCACAGTGGCGCCGGGCAGCGGCCCCCGAGGGCCCGGCGAGGGTTTCGAGCGAAGAATCATCGCGAGTAGCATGAATCAGCGCGGCGCTTTTGGCAACCGAATTGGGCAAAATCCGCCCCGCCTGTCGACATCGTTTTATGTCCGGTAACCTTCCATTATCGGACATGTGCTGATAGGCTTGCAAATCATGGAAAATCCCCCATCCAAACCCGCCAAAAGCGATCTCCCGGCCGCCCATCCGCTCGACGGCGACCCTCTCGAGGGCGAGCTGCCCGACATCGTCGACCTCGTCATGGAAATGGGCCAGCCCACACACCGCGTCCCGGCGCACGTCGAGGATCTGGTCGAGACCGCCAGGGACTATGCCGACAACGCCAGCTCGGAGAACACGCGCGACGCCTACGCCAAGGATTGGAAGCACTTCACCTCCTGGTGCCGGCGCAATGGCTTCGATCCCCTGCCCCCGGATTCCAAGGTCATCGGGCTCTATATCAGCGCTTGCGCCGCCGGCGGCGCGAAGCTCGGTGCCCCAGCTCTGTCCGTTTCGACGATCGAGCGCCGTCTCTCCGGCCTTTCCTGGAATTTTACGCAGCGCGGCCTCTCCATGGACCGGTCCGATCGCCACATCGCCACCGTGCTCGCCGGTATCCGGCGCAAACACGCAAAGCCGCCGCGCGTGAAGGAGGCCGTGCTCGGCGACGATCTTATCGCGATGATCGCCACGCTCGGCCACGATCTGAGGGGCCTGCGCGACCGGGCGATCCTGCTGCTCGGCTTCGCCGGCGGACTGCGCCGCTCCGAGATCGTCGGTCTCGACGTCGCCCGGGAGAAGCACAGTGACGGCGCCGGTTGGATCGAGATATTTCCGGACAAGGGCGTGCTGGTGACCCTGAGCGGCAAAACGGGCTGGCGCGAGGTCGAGGTCGGTCGCGGCTCCAGCGATCACACCTGCCCCGTGGTGGCGCTCGAGACCTGGATCAAGTACGGCCGCATTGCACGCGGCCCCCTCTTCCGCCGCATCTTCAAGGACAACAAGACCGTCGACGTCGAGCGGCTCTCCGACAAGCATGTCGCCCGCCTGGTCAAGCAGACGGTGCTTGCCGCCGGTATCCGGTCTGATCTGCCGGACGCAGATCGCGGCCTGCTCTTCGCCGGCCATTCGCTGCGATCCGGGCTCGCTTCGTCGGCCGAGATCGAGGAGCGCTATGTCCAGAAGCAGCTCGGCCATGCATCAGCGGAGATGACCCGCAAATATCAGCGCCGGCGCGATCGATTCCGGACCAACCTCACCAAGGCGTCCGGGCTCTGACAAGCCCCCTCCCCTCCCCCGGTCGGAGCCACCTCACGGTGCTCCCGGAGAGCAGGATTTTCACCTTAGCGCTTCAATTGAAATCGGGAAGTAAAACCGACATCGGCGCCGGCGAGCGGGTCAGGCGCTCGTCGAGCCGCGCCAAGGCCTCGGTCGCGCGGGAAACCGGCCCGATCAGGGTTTTTAGGGACAAAAGACCGATGTCGTAAGCCATTGTTTTCATGATGGCTGATTCGCGTTAGTCAAGCTATCCGGCACTTAAGGCTGACTTGCAGGAGATTTTCTCGCGCACGATTGTCGCTATCGATAATCACCTCTTATCGATAGTGATTGTTTTTGCGGCGCAAATCAGCCAGAATCGCCCTCCAGCCCGGACGACAATCGGGACGGGGAAAATTCGCCAAATCGCGCGGCGCCTTCGCCTTCGCCTTTGCGCCGACCGGGCCGGGCGTCGCCTACTTCGTACAAATCTCTCTCGGCCGCGAGATCGAGCTCCTGGCCGGCCCCGTAGTCGATCCCGACTACCGCCCCAACAGCGTCGACCATCTCTTCGAGCCGACCTGAGTTCTCGCGATTCCGCTGCCGAGGCGCAGCAGCTCGCAGGTCCAGTCTACCGGCTGCGCGGCCGCGTCGGCGGCGGCATCGTTCACATGAGGAGGCTCTTGCACATGAGGAGTTTCTTGGCGCCCCTGGCGCGCATCGGCAAGGAACAGCGCGAGGCAAGCCGTCGGTGGATGCGCGCCTGCCAAGGCCCGTACCAGACCAAAAACTGCGCCGTGCGGAGGCGCTCGATGCGCTGGATTCGGTGCTGCCATTCGACCGGCGCGATTTTCTAGCCAAAATCCTCACCTCGACGATGTCGCCACACTGCGCCATCTCGCCAAAGAAGGCATCGGCGAGAATTCCCTGCGCGCCCTGGCCTCAGATCTCGGTTACCAAGAAGCATGATCTCTGGCTTCGGCGGGCTCATCCCTGCCGGCCGACGCCGGAGGTACTGCTGATAGAATTCATCGCCCATCACCTGTGGGATCGCAAAGCGTGAGACCGACGTTTCGCACGGTCAGAAGACGTGACCGCGGCGTTGAGGTCGGCCAAACTGTTTCGTGTCGATGGACCGCACGCGCCGTACGCCGGCGTCTGTCCAGCTGGTCGACGCTGACCAAATGGCGCGCTCCTAGGTAAAATTCAACGCGCCGGGACTGCAGAGCGCGATCAAGTTGGCGGTGCGCGCCAGCGCCCGCCCCCGCGGCCGCCGCAGAAAGGCGGTGACCGCCGATGTTTTGACAGCCTCTTCAACACCTGCGCCGGCGACCGTCTCGTCGACGTGCGCGACCGCGCCCTTCTCATCACCGCCTTTGCCTCCGGCGGCCGCCGCCGCAGCGAAATTGCTTCGCTCCGGTTTGAGCAGATTGTCGAAGAAGAGCCGGTATCCACCGATCCCAAGTCTCCCGACGGCGAAAAACTCCCGCGCCTGTCGATCCGGCTCGGCCGGACTAAGACGACACAAGCCGACAGCGACGCCTTCGTGCTGCTCGTCGGCCGGCCGGTGACAGTGCTACAATTGTGGCTCGAATGCGCCGGGATCACCGAGGGCGCCGTGATCCGCGGCATCGATCGCTGGGGCAATCTCGAAAAACGCGCGCTGGCGCCGCAAGCCGTCAATCTAATCCTCAAGCGCCGCATCGCCGAGGCCGGGTTTGATCCGATGGCGTTTTCCGCCCACGGCCTGCGCTCCGGCTATCTCACCGAAACCGCCCATCGCGGCATTCCGCTGCCGGAAGCCATGCAGCAGTCGCAGCACCGCTCGGTGCAACAGGCGTCCAACTACTACAATGACGCCGAGCGCACGCTCGGGCGGGCGGCGCGGATAATCGTCTGACTCGCAGATCGATCCGACACACCACAGTTTGCGGCGTCAGCTCCAGGACAATTGATTCCGAGGCAGCCGCGCTTGCCGTCGGCGTGCGCGGCGACCTGTCGGCAAGGCGAACGGGGCCCCCTCCCGTTACGCGCCAAACAGCCGTCGGTCCCAGTAGACGGGCTGGTGCAGACTTGTCTGAATCCTTGAAAACTCCGAATGCGCCGGGTTGATCAGCACATTGCAATCGAGACGCGCCACGACACTCGGCACCAGCAGGATGACGCTGCGCCGGTCTAAACACCAGGTTTCGCCGAATCCCTGGCTCACCGTCGCCCGCATCGTGTCCCAGCCGGGCAGCGACGGCTGGGAAAAGACCTCGTAGCTCAGTCCGCGCGGGATTGTGACTTCGATGTAGTGCTGGTCGGGCGGCAGGCGGCCGCTGCCATGCACCAGCTTTTCCAACAGGGTCGTCGAATAGTGCTCGCTGGTGTAGATGATAGGACTTCCGGGCGTGTTCCACCGCCCTGGCGCGATTGTCGAGCCGGTCGCGTCGAAGATCGGGTAGGTGCCGGCCGGATCGCCGATACGAAAGGACGATAGAGTGCGATCGAGAATCTGCGCCGTCACGCAGCACTGCCGTACTTCAGACCTGCGAGAATATCGACCACCATTTCGGCACCGAACTCGCTCATGATAACGACGTCGATCGGCCGCTTGTCCTCAATCATCGGGTGCGGCCGAAACAGGAAATCGCGCGCGTCCTCTTCGTTCTGCCAGACATCGACAGCAAAACCCCAGACGCGCGCCACGCGGGCCAATCGTGTGCCCTCGTCCGATGAGAGACGATGTACCATCTTACGCCGCTCGTAGGTCGCCTTGGGGATCAGCCGGTATTTGAACTGAGCATCGCCAGGCGCCAGAAGATGCGCAACGCGCTCGAGCGCCCCAATGGGAAGTCCATGCTCGATCCGGGAGATCAGCCCGAAAGGCGACCGCGCCGCCACCTCTTTGACGGGCAGCCCCAACACGTCGGCGACGTTTTCGAACGCTAGCATTTCACCCTCCATTCCATGTGAGGCAATATATAGCCTCACTTGGTGCGTCATGCAAGCGCCGCATCAGCGCGTGTCGTAAGCAGATGAGTTCTCCAGATTCGGTAGCACGTGAGTTGTCCGGTTTTCGCCAGCGCATGGAGGCCGGGAATGAAACGGACAGCATGGCTACAGGGCCGGAGAATGCAGAAGTTTGTAGAGGTTTTGAGCCGCTGGAATGGCGGCGATCTTTCGATGATGTAGGCAGCCGAGTTGCTTGGCATGTCGGAGCGGCAATTTCGCCCGCGACCGTTACAAGAGGCTGGGGAAGTTGGGTTGCTCGACCGGCGTTTGGGCAAGATTTCGGCCCGTCGAGTGCCTGCCGAAGCGATTGAAGAGAGGAGGCAGCGCACCTGCGATTATCTCACGCACCATGCAATGCGATCGAGAGGACCTATCTGGACCAAACTCGAGTAGCGAAAGCAATGGGCTTTTGAGATAAGGTTGGGACGCGATGGCATTGAGCGAATAGAGCGATAACCGGGAACCGAACCAATCCACAGAAATATTTTGTTGGTATTTTTGTTGGCTAGTCTTGCTATAGCGGAGTCCTAACCCTTTGGAAACAGAGCGAGTTTTCCATCGCTTGGATTCCGCCTCTGGCACCATTTTTCCAATGCAATTTCAGTAGGTTGCGCATGACGCCCGCTTCACTGAAATCGGTTGGGGAAATTCAGGTCGCCGTGTTGCGGGAGGTTGCGTAGCGGTTCTCGGCGACCTCAAATCATTTTTTCCGGCGCCCGACAGGGCCGGCACTGGCGAAACTGTTTGCTCGCACTGGGCGAATGACGGATTTGATTTGCTTGGTGATCCCCTATCCTTAGGGCAAACTGCCCGTTGGGGCTCCAGGAGGCGAAATGAGAGCACGCGCAGCAACGGTTGGAGATCTGGAAAGTGTTTTCCGTGATCTGTCCAAGCGGATATCGGACGAGTACGTCGCGGCCGGCAAGGACAGCAAGATCGCCTACGACAATCTGATGATGAACTTGAAGGAAGGCCGTGCTCATGCGCTCGTGCAGGGCGAAAAAACCGTAGCGCTCATCGCCTGGCACGAGAATAGCGACGCTGCCGATACGCTGTTCGCCGCGCAGGAAGATTTCTTCAGCGCCGCGACCGTTCGCTTCTGCAAGCGGCACATTCGCCATATCCAGGCGCTTGCAGGCAACCTCCCCATTCACTCGCGCAGCTGGCTCCAGAGACCGGACGTCGCAAAATGGTTCCGGATAATCGGCTATGTCGAGCGGGGCCAGAAGAATGGCGCCCATCTGTTCGAACTGCCGCCGGCTCCCGCCGCCTGACAAATCTCGGCGGGCTGCGAAACGCTGCCGCAACCGGTAGCCACGTTCGGGGCCGATGCTCTAGCCAAAAAGGCCCGCCGCTCCATTTGCGAAGCGGCGAGGCTCGATATTCGGGAACGACTTCCGGGCCGTTGCCCCGGCATTGCTTACTGTGCAATTCAGGTGCCAGACGGGTTGACCGATAATGGGACACCGCACCGGGAAAAGCGCGAACCATCTTCCGCGATCACACCACTGCCATGCCGCGCCATTCCTTGCTATGTTTGCTCGCGGCGGACCTGATTTCCGCTTGGCCGGCGCCCATCAGGCAATCTACCCCAACGCCCCCCCAAAGTGGCGCCGGCCACTCTTCACCACCAACCCAATCTTCGCCGCCGGCCCAATCTTGGCCAACGGCCCAATCTTCGCCACCGGCAATTTCACGCGCGGTCAGGCCGAAGCCAGGACAGCGGTTCTTAATCCGCCTCCAGAACGGCGGCCCTTCATGACAAAACGCCCTGACTGGCGATTCCAGTGCGACAGATCGCCTGGAACGGCAGCACGATCCGACCTGAAGCGCGTCGCGTTTGACCGGCGACGCGCTTCAGGTTGTTGTTTTTTTGCATGTCGTTACCGCAAAACCGCTGCACACTTTTGCGCGACATGCATTAAATCCAAAAAGACGGTAGCAAGCCGCGGCCAGAAAGTGTTGAAGACCGTGCCGATGGCATTGACGCGTCGCGATCCGGTTGCACTCGGCAAGGCTTGATGATTTGTTGCCGCTTCAAGGAGAATGAATGATGCACGAGCCTGCCGGTCAAGACGAATATGGGTCGGCCAGCCCCTTCGACCCGGACGACCTGACGACGTTGAACGTGATGGGTCCGGGTGTGGCCAGCAACGATTTCGAGAAATACGCGGTCGCCGTGATCATCGTGTTCGGCGCCCTCATCATTGGCGGCTTGATGGCCGCAAACCTTGCCCTGGGGCACCGTAACGGCTTCCTGTACGCGCTTGGCGGCGCCACCGCGGCGTGGATATCGGGAAATGCGCTGCTGCTCGATCGGCCGCGTATCTATGCCTTGTTCGTCGGCATCGCGGCGGTGATGCTGATTGCGTCCACCATAACGCTGGTCATCTGACCGAAAGAAATTAATATCCGATCGCCTCGCCGGACGCGGCGCGGCTGTCGATGGCGCCATTGTAGCGGGCGCCGCCGCCCTTTTCGATCTCGGCCAGGCTCTTGCCGCCGACCAGGATACCGGCCGCCTGACCCCAGGTCGCATCGGTGACGTCGAGGCGGTAGCCCATCCCGGCAAGCAGTTTTTCGGTATCGGGCGACAGGCCGAACGGTTCGACATAGACCGTGTCGGGCAGCCATTGGTGATGGATGCGCGGCGCGTCGATCGCCTCCTGGATGTTCATGCCGTGATCGACGACATTGACGATCGCTGCCAGCGTGATGGTGATGATGCGCGATCCGCCGGGGCTGCCGATAACCATGAACGGCTTGCCGTCCTTGGCGACGATGGTCGGGCTCATCGACGACAGCGGCGTCTTCCTCGGGGCGATCGCATTCGCCTCGCCCTGGACGAGGCCGTAGAGATTGGGCACGCCCGGTTTCTGGGTGAAATCGTCCATCTCGTTGTTGAGCAGGATGCCGGTGCCGTCGGCGACGACGGCGGCGCCGAACGAGCCGTTCAGCGTATAGGTCACCGCGACGGCGTTGCCGTCATTGTCGACGATCGAATAATGCGTCGTCTCCTGGCTCTCGCCAAAACCCTTCGGCATCAGATCCTGCGACACGCCGGCCCGGAACGGATCGATCTTTTCGCGGATTTCTTTCGCATAGTTCTTGTCGAGCAGCTTTTCGACCGGATTGTCGACGAAGTCGGGATCGCCGAGCGCCGAATTGCGGTCGACATAGGCATGGCGCATCGCCTCGACCATGACTTTGATGGTTTCGGCAGAACCCGCGCCGAGATAGGACAGCGGATAGAATTCCAGCACGTTGAGTATCTCGCAAATGATGACGCCGCCCGAGCTCGGCGGCGGCGAGGAGGAGATCTCATAGCCGCGGTAATTGCAGGTCACCGGCTCGAGCTCGCGGACCGCGTAGGTCTCGAAATCCGCCTTGGCCAGAATGCCGCCCTTCTGCGCGCTCGCCTTGACGATGCCGTCGGCGATCGGTCCTTTGTAGAAGGCATCACGACCTCGTTCCGAGATGGCCGAGAGCGAGGCGGCGAGATCGGCCTGGACAAGGCGCTCGCCGACGGCATAGGGCTTGCCGTCAGGCTTCAGGAAGATGGCGGCCGCGGCCGGGTCCTTGGCCAGCCGCGCGGCGCCGCCTTCGAGCGAGGCGACATCGCCCTGCTCCAGCACAAAACCATCCCTGGCATAGCGGATGGCCGGCGCCATCAAGTCCTGCCGCGTCAGCGTGCCGAATTTTTCCCGTGCGGTCTCGAAGCCTGCCACCGAGCCCGGCACGCCGACAGCGAGATAGCCGTCGAGGCTGGCGCCTTTCACCGGCTTGCCGTCCTTGTCGAGATACATGGTTTTCGTCGAGGCGAGCGGCGCGCGCTCGCGGAAATCGAGGAACGTCGAGCGGCCGTCCTTGAAGCGGATGGTCATGAAGCCGCCACCGCCGATATTGCCGGCGTTTGGATAGACCACAGCCAGTGCGTAGCCGACGGCGACTGCGGCATCGACGGCGTTGCCGCCCTTCTTCAGCACCTCGACGCCGACTTCAGACGCCAGATGCTGGGCGGTCACCACCATGCCATGCTCGCCCTTCGCCGGCTGCGGCGAGGCGGCTAATGCGGCCGCCAGCGGCGCAAAGGTCAAGGTGAGGGAAAGACTGAGTGCGATTAGGGTGCGGCGGTGCATGGCCGTTCTCCGGGGCGTGGGATGCGCCTAGAAAAGCCGTTTGGAGCGGGCGAGTCTACTGACAATAAAGAAGATTTCGCCGGGCTTGCACGCCTGCGCCGGTTCGGTTCGTAACCACCGTTGCGATCTTCGGCGGATGTGACGGCATGGATCCTAGGTGTTTGATCCCGGACTTTAATGGCGCATCATTGCCGTCCGAATCAAAGGATGCGCTATGG
>NZ_JBVVPY010000033.1:0-63294 GCF_055811335.1 Mesorhizobium sp. WSM4847
CATCGTGGCACCTCCGCCAACAATGAATCAGCCGCTCACCATCAATTCAACCGGATTAATAGGTCCTGACCTTAGCTCAGAACGTCGATCCGCAAGCGGTGATGACCCAGATCGAACAGGTTTCTGAAAATCAGGCCAAGCGCTGAAATTTATCGGGCGCCAAGGTCGACCCGAATATCTGAATTGCCGGTCCGGCATTCAGAGTTTTTTACATTTCCAATCAGCTAAGTGATTGAAAATGGCGCGAGTGACGGGGCTCGAACCCGCGACCTCCGGCGTGACAGGCCGGCACTCTAACCAACTGAGCTACACCCGCGCAAGACGAGCACGGTCAGCCGTGTTCGTCGTTGGGGCGGTGGATAAGGCGTAAGCCAGCGGGTGTCAAGCGGAGCGCGACAGCATAACAGCAAACAGGAGAAGGTTTTTTGACAAGCCGGATTTTGCCGCCGAAAACGACCAGCGGCGAGGGCGTTGCGCGCTCATTTGGCCTTGCGAACCCCATCCTAACTGCTTAAAGGTCCGCCCCGGAGCGGGCGATTAGCTCAGTTGGTAGAGCGCTTCGTTTACACCGAAGATGTCGGCGGTTCGAGCCCGTCATCGCCCACCATTTAACTGGTTGAAAGTGTTAAAGCTTCGGACTTTAGATTGGCCGGATTCGGTTGGGCCCTTACCAGTTAGCTACAAACTAGCAACAGCCGAGAACCACTGTACCTGCCATGGCCTAGGATCGTATGAGGAGGCAACGTCGCAGGAACACATTGGAGAATTGCAAATGGCAAGGCCCGTTTGTGGCGCCCTGATCGCTTGGGCTTGACGAAGAGCCGATCCGGGGAAGTCCCAGTGGGATTATGAAGCGAGCCGTACGACCCGAGAAACGTCGCGAACCTCATGCCCGGTGAGGCGGCCCGAGTTGAGATCAGCGTGACGAACCTTGCTCTTCGTAAACTTGTCTTTTTTGCTCACGGCATCTTCTTAAACGAGATCAAGATGCTTGTCGGCGGCTGGGCCCTTCCGGGAACTGTCAAAGTGTGATGTCGGCATCGACGCTCAAATCGAGGTGTGCGTCGATGGGTATGCGACCGGCAAATTGATCGCCATGCAGGTGAAGTCGGGCGCATCATACTTGAGCGAGCCGGTAGAGGGCGGCTTCTGCGTGGTCCGGTATGCGCGAACGGTCGTTCTTCAGACCCGGATCTTCGAGGATAATTGCGTTGAATTCGGTTCTTTCCAAAGCCTCGGTGCTGTCGAGCATCAGGAAGTCGACTTCTGTTTTTGTATAGCCGGGGTCCCACTTGGTATTTTCCGGAACGTTGCTGTGGCCACAGCGACCGCCCTTCGTATCCCAATTGGCCGCGTTGCGGTTGTGACCGCTTGGATCTCGGCCATCCACTGCTGGCTTCGGCGGACCGTTTGGCCATGTCTTTGGGAATGCCAGTTCTTTCGATCCAGCGACAGAGCCTGCGCACATTTTCGAGCGTCGCGCGTGTATAGCGCGTATTGGTGAGGTCGATTGGTAGCGGTGTAGCGTTTGGTGGGGAAGCCGTATCGCCAAGCACCCGCTGGCGTCGCGGCTATATATGTATCCAGCTTCTCGTTTCGGCCTCACGATTTCCGGGATTGTGCATTGTCCATCGCGTAGCTCTGCTCGCCGTGCACATCGATCGCTCTGCTTGCTTCGACATAATGCTCATGCCTCTCGCAGGAGTCGAAGCTGCAGAGGTCAGACACCGAGATGCACATTGAAGGATCTGAGGTCCGGGAACAGACAGTACGGCGTGCCTCGACCTACTCTGTTGGCGCTTGTTTGTCAGCAGATCATTGTGCTCTTAAGTCATCCAAGTCACGTGGTCGGTGCCGATAATTTCTAATCGTTATTGTTGCGAACAGGTGTTAGGGTCAAGTGCGATCTTTTATCTGCGAGAGATTGTTGCCTGAAACTGATTTATCCAGCTTCCGCTTGAGCGGCCGGAGGGAATAAATGGATTGGAATCAAATCTCTGGATTTCAAATCGAAGTGCTGTGCAAGGTAATCATGCACGCATTCCCGAACCGCGGTCAGTTCGACAATTTCCTGATTACGAAACTCGGCAAAAATACGCTTGTAAACGAGGTTGGCCAAGATCGGTACGAAACCCAACTCGTCGCATTTATCCTCAATGCGCGTGGCGACGGGGAAGTTGACAATCTCGTCGGCGCAATTCAGACGGTCAAGCCGAAAAATCCTCTCGTCAGGAACCTGCCAAATGCGGTTCGCCTCAACGGTGCGACCCCCCCCGAGCGCCTGGCTTTGCCCGAGCTTGAGGCGATTGTGCAAGGTGGAGGCTTTACCGACCTGCGGCTTTGGGCGCAGTCGCTTGCGCGGGTGAGCGAGGCGACCTGCCGCATCGAAATCGACGACGGCAAGCCGCTGAGCGCAGAACCCCTCGGCACCGGTTTTCTGGTCGCCCCTCGGCTCGTTCTGACGAACCACCATGTCGTCGCAGGCGTACACAACTCTCAGTTGGCCTGTCGGTTCGACTTTGCTCGCGACACGAAAGGATTGAGCAACGGGTCGAGTATCTCCGTCGTGGCCGGAAAAGAGCGGATTGCCGCCATGAGCGCACACGCCAAGGGCACCGGTGGCAGCGGATCGTGGCCGCTCCTCGACTACGCTCTGATCAGGCTTGCCAAGGCGGTCGACGATAGGCAGCCGGTGACCGTACTGTCCGCCATCGAAGTAAAGCCCGATCTTCCGGTTCTCATCGTCCAGCATCCGGGAGGCGATCCACAGGCGCTCGCAATCGGGAAGTCGCTGGGGTACTTCGAGAACGCCACTCGCCTGCGCTACGATGCGGACACGTTGCCCGGATCATCAGGGTCGGGAGTTTATACACAAAAGCTGGAACTCGCGGCGCTGCACTGTGCAGGTCATCAGGGGTCGGTCACCAAGTCTGGTTCCAACGAAGGCATTCCCATCACGCTCATTGTCGATTCGCTGCGCGGCAAGGTCGAGAAATTCTGGCAGTAGGCTCACCGAACCGAGTCGGCCTCAGGTGTGGGCGACGGCGAGCGTGGCCGCGTCGGGTTGGTCAGAGCGCGACAGAAACTCCTCGATGTCCAACAGCACTGCATCGGCCGCTGCCTGGTGCGCATGCTTACAGAACATCGTTTCGGTACTGGCGAAAGATTTGTTCTCGGCGAGCTTGTTGCCGGGTGCGCCGCCCAGGCAGAGGTCGAAATATGGACAGCTCAATCTGCACATGTTCACCCCTCTCTCAATCTCCCCCCACATTGCCTTGAAGCCGGCGGATGCCAGGACGGAGGCAATGGTTGCCTGCGGCAAGACCCCGACGCGAAAATCGTCGAAGCGCTCGTCCCTAAGGCCGGCCAGCTCCGGCGAGAAGGTGAATAGCGCACCACTGACGGACACTGTCACGATGCCGAGCGGCGCATTCTGTGCATTGTGGTTGATCCTGCCAAAAGCGGGACTCTCTAGACAGGCACGGACCTCGTCGCGCTCTCGCACCGAGATTGGCGGCCTGGCCGAGCGGGCGCGGTCCAGAACGCGGGACAGAAACCGTCGGTACGATTCCACGGAGCCTTCCGCTTCCAGGCTCGAGTGGAGAACCGGACCTTCGATCTCCTCGACGTTGAAGCCGATCCTGCGGATGTCCTCGCGTTCAAAAAAGTCCATGAGTTCGTCGGCTGCACATAGCGTTTCATGGCCGACTACGCAGATGATGTGAAAGGGGACATTTCGACGGCGCAGGTGATCGATGCCGCGCATGACCTGGAGGTGCGTGCCCAGCCCCGACCGCGTCTTGCGGCGTGGATCATGCAGCCGGGCCGGACCGTCAAGGCTGACGCCGACTCGCATTCCTGTCTCCAGGAACAGATCGCACCACCGATCGTCGATCAGCATGCCATTGGTTTGAATTGCATGCGGCACGGCGACACCGTCCGGTGCGACCGCCTGTACCGCGGCGACGGCTTCGCGGTACCAGCCGGGTTTCACGACTAATGGCTCACCCGCGTGCCATACGATTGTAAAGTCCGCAGCACAGAGGTTTTCGCGAAATACGAAGTCGGCAGCCGCGCTCACCGTCTCGATCGACATCACCGTTCGGTCATTGCGACGCGGAAGGTAGCAGTACTGGCAATCGATGTTGCAAAACGGCGTCGGCTGCATAATCAGCAACCGGGTCACACCCCTCAGCGATGCCGCGTCTAGTAGTTCTGCCATCCGTTGAACCAGTTGTTGAAATTGTTGAAATTCGGGAAATTCGGGAAGTTAGGAAAATTGTTCCATTGCGCGACTTGCGCTTCGCCAGCGCCATCCGACAACGGCTTCCCGATCGCAGTGAGGTAACTCGCCCGAATGTCATGCAGACGGTGGATTGCCTTTCCCTCGACCGGTTCGCTCCGACCCGCTGCGCTGGAATTCAACGCCACAGTAGCCGCAAGAGTGCCAAGTCCGAGGGAAAGGAGTTTACCTGCCTCTTTCACGGTTTCATGCCCTGTTCGTTGGCCAAGCTTTGTACGACCCCGGCTTTGCCGATCCACCGCTGTTTCGCCGCCTCGGCGTCGTCGCGACATTCGGCGATCTGCTTACATGCATACGGCACGTCGTACTGGATCCGACCGGCAAGCAGTTCCGCCTCGCGCCAGCGCGCTTCGAGGATACCTGTAAGAGCCTTGGTGCCCACGATATAGCGTCGTTCGCTCCCGGTTACATCCTTCAGCCACAACCAGTCGTCCTGGAAGGCGGCCTCGACGATCTTGGGACCCCTATCGGTTATGCGCGCACGGAACGCGGGATCTTCCTCCTCAATGGGGTCTACCTTGCCATCCGAATACTTAATTTCGATCGTATTTACACATTCAACATTATCACCATCACAGCTTCCTGCTTCATTCTTTTGACGATGTATGATCATCACTTTGTCATCTTCTTCGAAGCCAATCTTTATGAGCTGGCATTGCTGGTCTGTTGTGCCCCCAATGGCTTGCCGTACCTTGATCTCAAAATATTTTCCCTCTGAACAGTCGAGGGGATATGGCAACGGTGGCGCATTTTGGACGTAAACGTCATCTGTGCGATTGACTATGTCTGCATCTTTGTCTACATCTTTGCGATGGACAATGTCTGGGTTCACCAAACCTGTAACCGTCCAGATCACGACAAATTTTTTCTTTACACCAAATGTTTTGCCGGGAATATAGAACAGCAGTCTGCCGTTATCTTTTGCGAGTTGTATCTCGGATAGCTCAAGTTTCTCCAAACTACTCTTTAGGTCGTTTCCTTCGCTCTCGAACGATTTAAAATTAATTTGATTTTCCGCTGATTTAATATAGCGAATCGAATCATTGCGGTATCTGATATTAATCCCAGGTTTGGAGTCTGATGAGACAAAGAATAGGCTCCATCCTTCCTCCGATACACAGCTAAATCCAGCCTCAGGTAAGCCTATGGCCCCCGCTACCCCCGTCTCCCCTTGTTTCCCAAGGTTGCTGCCTAGTTGCGTACAAGTGACCGGCAGTTTAAGTGAATTTCGGCTTGGTTCCTCATCTTGAAAGCTGACGCTCGATTCTGTTCCTAACAGTCGGCGCGCTCCGCTGTCGATATTGTCAATTGTCTTGCGAAGCAGCAGCGTGTCTTTCGAACCGCTGCTGCGATAGGTTTGACCAATCCTATCAATCAGCCACGCAAGGACCTTGTCGTCCATGGCGTTGCGGCCCTCGGCCACTTTGGTCGTGACCTCATTGACCGCCTGTGCAAGCTTCAGTTGCGAGGCAAGTCCAAAATAGTTCCAAGCGAGGAATGCAGTTCCCGCCGTCAGCCCAAAAAGGGCCACAACGCCGAAAAGAATACCTTTCTCTAGCCTATTGAAGAACTTCTCGCCGCCTTGCTCCCACTTCTTTCCTTTTTCCCAAGCCGACTTGAGCTGGACCAGGCGGGTGTCGATCTGTTCCGGTTCGGTTTTGTGCTTGGGATTCTCGGCTGCAGCGACCGCGTCTCTCGCCCAGTCCCAGTTATAGAGCGAGTTGTCGTCAAATATGAGATCCAGAACGTCTCGAGACTGTTTCCGAATCAAGGTGTTGGCGTCTGCCCACTCCCTGCCTAGAAATCTGCTAATGCTCGAGTAAGATTCGGAGTCGCGTATGACAAATTCCGTCCGCGTAAACTCGTAAAGCCGCCTTTCTAGCGTTCGCTTTTGCTTCAGGCGGCGACCATACTCCCGCCAGTTCCGGATGAGCGATTCATGGGCAACGTTGTACAGGTCCGGCTTCGACCTGTCCTGCTCGACGATTTCGATCAACCCGGCGTGCTCGAAAAGTTCCAGCTCGCGGACAAGACTCGCCGTCAGTTCAGTGCGAGGGATGCCAGACTTTTGCAGGCGCGCGGCACCAGCCGAATTACTCAGCATCTCCGCTAGGGTCGGAAAGCGGCGGACTGGGTTCTGCCGATCATCCATTTGCGCAAGGCTGTTCAGCGCTACGATCAGGATGCCGTCGGCTTCGGCGGCCAGCTCGGACGAGGCATTCATGGCTGGCGACGACGTAGCTGCCGAAGAAGCTGCTTCGCGCTCACCGGCGTCCTTGCGGATGGAGCCTACGCCGCCAGTGGCAAGCGGCGGAATGGCCGCGACAAAGACCTCGTGTGCCGCTCCGAAGATCCGCTCGGCTGCCTCGTTGAGGCACCGTCCAAGCCGCGTCTCACCTGGACGGGCCAACGTCCATCCGGGGACCTCGTTGAGGTGCCGCTCATCGATCTCTAAACGCGCCGCTGCATCGTCTTTTCGCCGCTTTATCCAATCGTCTACGGCACGCTCCCAGACGTGGGGCAGAAGATGTTGCAGCAACGGCAGTTTGTCTGCCTTCTGTCTTAGCAATTGCCCGGCCTCTCGATATGCGTGCTTTAGTGCAGCAACGCTCGCGAGCGAATAGGGCGCCGTGTGCTCTCGCGGTCCCGTCGCCAGCGGCAGCTCCCAAAACGCGGCTAGCCGTCGGGCCGGCTCGACGATCGCCGTCTCGATGTCGTCGTCGCCGACCAAATCCACCAGATACATCGACGAGTTGATGACGGTCGCCATACCGGCATGCTCGGAAAATCGGTGCAACTCCTCGCTGCGCATCGTCGCGACGACGAACAGCCGCTTCGGGCGGTAGTTGTGGACGTCGCGCAGCAGACCAATCAATTCGTTGCGGCCGTCGGCATCGCATTCGTCGCGAAAAACCTCTTCGAACTGATCGATATGCAGCAGCAACATCGGAAGTCCGCCGCGCTGGGTGGCGCTGGCAGCGGCGTCGATCGCAGAAAGTGCATGGTCGACGAAACGGAACAGGCCACGCGTCGAGATCGTGCCGGGTCGTGGCGATATCTGGGCCCTGAGCCAATTCCGCACCGAGCCGGCCACAATTTCGAATTGTTCATCGGGGGGCCAGCGGACACCCAATTTGCGGAACGCCCCCACCACTTTCTCTGCCGAGTCCGGGATGGGCGGCGGCTCGTTGGATCCTGCCTTGGATTCGGGGAACTGGAACTCGAGGATGTGCTGCAGGATGCCCCAGAGCGCCTCGTGCAACTGTGCGATCGGATCAGTGGCCGGTCGCATTTCGGCGACATACCAGGCACCCCATTGATCCTTTAGGGGAACAGTGCCCAGTTCGGCAATCAGGCCGCCGCGTGTAAGTGACGACTTCCCGCTGCCAGATCCCCCGACGACGACCGTCAGCCGATGTGTCTCGCTTGTAGCTTTGCCTTGGCGATCAGCGAAGAAACTCTTTAGCGCCACTTTTTGCTCGTCGCGGGCACAGAAGAACAGGTTCAGGTCGGGACGGAAACTTCGGAGCCCGGGGTAGGGATTGGTAATGAGAACGCCGGCTCCTTCGGGCTGGCATGTCCTATAGCCGGCCTTCCAGCGGCGCACAAAGATATCTGCCGGCAGTTCTGCTGTTCGGCTCAGATCAAGCTCTAATGTCAACACTATCCCCCGCCTTGATTTGCCGAGAGACGAGCACACTCGATCTTCAGATATTCCACATTTACAGGATTGAATTGGTATTTTCCGGAGATCTTCTTAAGTTTAAGCAGATTCCATCGCCGCACCGGCGACGAGGCTGAAAATCTCAATTCCTCGTCGAATTGATCAAAATTCTTCAGTAGGGTAGCTATCAGAAGAATCTTTGGCCTTGTCCGTGCGAAAAATTTGGAAACGCAGCTTTCTATTAGCGTATCCCACTCCAGGAAGTGATTTATTGTGGCCTGCGGATCGCGAGCTCTCGTACGCAGATCATGAGCCGCTATGATATTGACGGACTCTGTGTCGAAAGCTTTTATATTCTCCTCAATATCTTCTCTACAGACCGCGATTGCCTGACTTCGACCGACACCGCCGGCTGCCGCCTTTCTTATCTCCTGAAGTTTCCGCGAGAGCTTTCTTCGTGTCGGATCCGGAAGGTTCTCGAATCTGGCCGCGACAGCCCGGTCGCCGCTCGCTTTCGGCAGGTCGGCCATTTCGGCCAGTTTCGCGCTGACAAAATCGACGTCACCTATGAGGGCCAGATCTTTTTTCTCGTCCAGCTCATCTTTGTCGAGCCAATCCCCGTCGGTTCGCCAGTACACCTTCTTGAGACCCGACACCGGCGCTTTCCAAGCGACGGAGAATTCAGACGCATGATAACCCAGGCGGGCAACCAAAGGCACCGCCAATTGTCCGCGTAAGGTTCCCGCTGTGACGTTCGGGTCGTGCGTCACCCGCACGAGGATTGGGCGCCGCTGCAGAAACTTCTCTTGGGTTTCGTTGTCGTAAGGCTTTTCGCGGGCCCAGCCGTCCTTCCAATGCTCGATGCTGGTCGGCGCTCGCTTGCGCAAATTCTCAACGAGCTTGTTCTCGACGGAGAGGCGCATCTTGTCCTTTGCTGCTGCGTTGCCATCCGGCTCTCCGAGCACGATGATGCTGCCGCCGTCAGTTCGAGGGCTTGCGCGCATAAAGGCTTCTAGCGCCCGGTGCGCTTCACCCCAGTCGTACTGCGGCTGAGTGAAAGCATGCTCGAAAATCCAACCCGCGCGATCACCTGCACGGCTGGCGCGCCCTTCGGCGTTCTTCCATTGCCCCCACCAATCGTTCGCCGGCGAACTAGTCACGACGACAATCAGCCGCTTGCGATCCTGCACCGGCTCCCGCTGAGATCGGGCCCACGCCCCGAAAGCTGTCGACAACATGCTCTCGCGCCCATCATGGTATGCGGCGATGTCCTGTTCGGTCAAAATTAGAAAATAGTGAGTGCTCGAAAAAATCTGTTCGCGAGCTCTCTCGCTCGGCTCCTCGAATGTTTCTCTCTTAAAAGGATGAAAATCCTTAAAGTAACCGAAAAGCCCGAACCTGTCGCAATCATTATATATGTCCGCGCTGTTGGGGCCGGTGAGACACAACCACCTCAACTTGGTTGACAATTCAGCTAGACTCGGGTCCATCAAACCTTGCACGTCAGCCAACGCACCCGGCGCCCCGCGTTGTAGCCGTTTGGCGAGCGGTCGAAAAAGGTCATCAAGTTTGTTTCTGCTTTGTAGCTCCTTCAGATAGCGATTGACTACTTCGTTGAAGCTGCCTGCGTCATCAACAATCGAAAGCCTATCCAGCCCGCTTACTTGCAAAAACTGATCAAAAACAGATGCACTGTCGAATGGTTCATAGCCTCCGCCCTCGTCCGGAGCGATGACTTTAGCCAGCCTGCCTATCTCCGTGTCCGATAGCTCGCTCATCGCGGCACCTACCCAGATAATAATTGGGTAAGAGAACCTTAGTGATTGCTGAGCAAGAAATCAATCGCCTGAAACTGAGCGAAGTTGCATGGTATGCCAAATCATTTGATCGAGGGCGCCTAGCAGTACAACCACCCGCTGTGCTTGCGTGCGCACCAAAGGAGCGCAAATATGATCGCCGTTCGTAAGTAGCAAGAACCTACTGTGAATGTCACATACCCCGATGAAGCCGTCGGTCCATAAGCCAGGGACTTCCCGCTTATGAAGACACCTCGACTCGAATGAGGTCGTCTCTGGCAAGAAGTTACGCACATTTGACACTTGCCGCCGCCGCCCGGAGCTATCCGAATATCTCGGCCGCTAAAAGCCATCCTAATGCTCCTCAGACTGGTGATGCCTGATCGCTGCAATGACGCGATGATTAGCATCATGTTTCGGCAAGCCGATCGGCTGCTCTGGTCTGAACGTTGCGCCCTGCTGCCGCTGCTTCCTCTGCGCTTCTTGGATTGCCCAGCTTTGTGCCCTGTAGCTCGCGAGGGCGCTCCGAGTGCGCTCGGAAATCTGCCGCCGCTCATTCTCGGCCAGCGCCGCGCAGAGATGGAGCGTGAAGGGATCGGTCGAACCGCCGACGAATTGAGAGCGGCGATAGGCGAGACACAACGGCGCTACGGCTGACCGGCTCTGCTTTGATTGCCCTTGCCGCAGCGGTGACACCCCGCAAGTTCTAGGGCGACGGTTTAGTCCCAATTCGTACATATCCTATTAACCTCCTGGTTTTGCCGTAAGTCCAGCTTCTGGGAGCCTGTGCCATAGCGCTGCCCGAACGGCCGGCTATCAAGGGGTCTTCGCCGTGCTGGCGAAGTATCAACCCAGCGACACTGTCTCGACGCGTCAAGCCATCACCGCCATCCGCGAAACCGCGGCGCGCGTCAAACGCACACCCTCTGCTTCGATCACAAGTGCCCCTCTGAGTAGCTCGTTTCCTAATGGGGAGGTTGGCACGTGGAAAACAGCTGACGGCATTAACGGCATTTTGCTGTCGTTGGTGATTATGGTTGTAGTCGTCCCGCGGTTCGCGGTCGTCTGGCGGTAGCCAACACTCGCTGTCCGTGACTGTTGCGGGCTCGCCGCCGTGTCTGTTTGCCATGGCTGCCCCTCCTCATGCCCGCGTCGGTGGTGACAGGCCCGCCGTGACAAGCCCTTCTTTTCCTCCACGGTCGGCAGTGTTGTCGACGCAGCAGTTGCACGATTGGCAGCACGGACTGGGCAAACCGGTCGGCATCGTCGATCGATATCTTTCGGCCCTTTGTTGCTACCTCGGCAGTGTTAGTCGGGTTGCCGAGTTTTATGCCGGTGGTCTTGCGGCAGGCGAGGTCGGCTTTGGTACGTTCGGAGGTTGCTGTTTCTTGGCCAAGGCGGCATAGAGATAAACGGATCGGCATCGGCACCAAGTTCGGCGACAATGAACCGAACACGCTGAGCGATTAGACCCGAGATGAAGGCCACGTCTCGGAAGAGGCGATCCAGCTTGGCCACGACGACCGGGCATTTGGCTTGGCAGGCGAGGGCGAGGGCGGCTGTGAGCTGCGGCCGTCGGTTGAGCGCATCCGTCCCCTCTCCGGTTTCGACCTCTGTGAACTCCTGCAGGACCACTGCCTCCAACTTGCTCCGGTCACGGCTCAGCGCTATTGCCAACGCTTACCGTCTGGAGCATCCTTGTTCTTATGTCAGAGACTGGCATCCGCGCGAGAGGCGGCCGAGCTACGGTGCTTGTGTCCGTCGCGTGTAGCTGCGGAAGCACATGCTCGCGACGGGGATGGTCAAGCAAGTGCGCGGGGCTTTCCGGGCCATTCCTGAGCAGGCGCCTGATTGTTACCTGGCTCCTGCCCGCCATCGCTATGTCCGTGGTCGACGCCCTTGCGCAGGCTTTGCCACCTACGGGCGGGGCGGCCTCCTTGAGCGACAAATTGGACCTAGAGTCCAAGAAGTTGAAGCTCGAGATTCAGAAGCTTGAGGATGAGGTCGAGTCAGCGAACAGGTGGCGATGGGCAGGATTGTCCGCCCAGCTGATGGTCGTGATAGTCGGGGGCTTTGCGTCCTATCTTTTCGGCAAGCGCCTGACGGCCCTGAAATCAGGCGAGGACGCGCGCCTGGAAGCGCAGAGATCCGCGGAGGAAAATCGGCGGGCGCTCCAAGACAGGGAAGCCGAACGTTTCTCCGGGCTGGTCGAAGATCGCGCCCAGGCCTATGCACTCGCCTGCGCCGAGCTCAGACCGACCGCGCTCTTCTTCCCCGCACCACCCTGCGTTCGGCCGGATGATGAGCGCCCGCAGCTCACCAAGGGCGACTGCGAGCGCATGGGCCGGCGGCTTTCATCCTGGTATTTCGGCCATGGTGGCCTGTTGATGACCGAGGACTCGCGGGACGCTTACTTTACCCTGATGGAAGCGCTTCGCCGGGCCGCCTCCGCGACGGAGGAACTCGCGGTCCAGACTGTCGGCGAGCACACGAGGGTCATCTCACTGACTCTGGTGAATGGCTACCGAGGAATTTTGGCGAAGAAGAACTATCCACCGTTCGAGAAGCTCGAAGCTAACAAGCCGGTCAAGTCGACCGACCTTGAGGACTGGAAGTTCGGACCTCTTGCCAATGCTGCTAGCGAGGCCGAGCGGTTGAAGGACTATGTTCTCATCCAGACGCTGGCAAGCCGATTCCGGACAACGCTGACCGATGACATCGGAAGTCGCAAGAAGCCATCAACCTCCCTTCACGAGGGGGTCCGCGAGCAGCCCAGTCAAGCATGAACAGAGCCGGCCGCCTCAATGCCGCGCCACCAACTAAACTGTCTCGGCAACCGCAAGTCTTCTTGAACAGTTATAAAAGCGGCTTTGGAGTCGCACAGGACATGCATCAATTGTATTTTGTGCGGATCGATCCATCTCCCAGCAACTGCTACTTCAATACATTGGCTATCATTGGCTGCATCGCGGCCGCCTTGTTAACTTGCAATGCGCAACGAAATAACGGCTGCCGACACAGATAACTGAGAGTTTTGCGTTCGTGCGAATGACCTGAAATATGAACCTGATCAACGCACCAACTTGCCCGGTCAATCTGCGCTCGCTGGGGTATGTAAACCGAACCAGCTCCGCCCAAACGTCACGCGTTCCGAAAAGGGGTGCCCTTTTGCTGGCCAGTCCCGGTCCGGCCGACTGACGCAAACCGGCCTCAAATCAGTATCCGCTCAACCTCGTCTATGCTCATTCCGCCGCTGCGTGGGATCATAGAATAGGTCTTCTGGTCGACGGGTGATTGGCCATATAGGTGGCTTTTTCCCGCGCGCCGTCGTTTCTTAAGGTGAGTCGCAGTGGTGCCAGTAGCCGGAAACAAACTCAAGCCGGTATTTCCGCGATCGCTAGCCGTGCGGATATGCGGGAGCCTGTCGGTCGGAATTTTTCGCGATTGCGCGGGGCGCTCGGGGTCAGCGAGGTCGAACTCGTCAAACCCGACGATCAATTTGAGATGAAATCCTAATCTAAATCAAACATTCAAAAAACGGGCAGGATTATTCCCGCAATTATGGTTGACGATAGGAATAAATCCCTATACAATGGGATTGTAACAATCCCGGGAATCCAACCCCATGTCTGGTCGTCAAGCCAAGGTCGTCACCGATTCAATGTTGCGCAAAATGCTCACGCATTCGCGCAAATCCTCAACCCCAGTCCGAGACCAAGTGATCATTTTGCTCTCCTGCAAGGCTGGCTTGAGGGCCTGCGAAATTGCCGGGTTGGAGTGGTCCATGCTCCTCGATCCAAAGGGGAGGATTGGGAACCTGGTCGTGATCGAGGATCGTATAGCGAAGCGTCAGTCCGGACGACGAATTCCTCTGCATCCCAGTCTCAAAGGCGCATTGTCTATGTTGAGAGAAGACGAGGGCGGCGATGGCCCCGTGGTCCGTTCCAACCGCGGTGGGGCAATGAACGCCAACAGCATCGTCAATTGGTTTGTCGAGCTCTACCGAGAGCTAGACTTCGAGGGGTGTTCGTCCCATTCGGGACGCCGGACATTCATAACAAGGGCAGCGCGATCCGCGCACCGCGCGGGAGGTTGCCTTCGCGACGTCCAGCTTCTCGCCGGTCATCGATCGCTGTCGATGACACAGACTTACATCGACGGCGACACCGATGCCCAACGCCGTATTGTTTCCATGATCTGAGATATCGACGATGTCTGACCGAGACGACGATGTCCGTAGACCGATTTCGCGCGCGCGGATTTTGAGGATGCCGGTCGCCGAGAAGATCCCGGCGCCTTTCAATCAAGGAGATTTGGATAGCCTTTGTGGGATCTATTGCGTCATGAACGCCGTCCGATTTCTCTACCCGGAGTTGGGACGTCAGAGGTCGATTGGCCTTTTCCAAGTCCTGTCAGAGAGTCTGACGACAAACCGGGTGACGGCCCATGAAACTGTCGGACTGGGTATCGAAATTCCGACTGTCCATGCCCTCGTCGAGGCTGCCTGCAACTACCTCCGGGAGGTACTCGAGACGTCAATCATCGCTGCGACATTGACTTCGAAAATCCGTCGGTTCGACGATTTGTGGACGACGTTGGAAAAGGGACTGGATGACACTCAGGTTGCGATCATCGGTCTCTCCGGTCGTCACGATCATTGGACTGTTGCCTATCGAATGACAAAGAGGACCATTCGACTGTTCGACTCCGACTCGATGAAGGTGTTGCAGCGAGCACGGTGTTCACTCCGCAATCCAAGAGTCCCTTATCAAATCGATCCGGAAGAAATCATTTTCGTTCGAAGGGGAGGGGTCTGATGGAAGGGAATTCTAGTAGAAAGTGGGATGACCACTCCCTCAGTGTGAAATGTCACTTTTACACTGAGACCAGATCACCGAGAGACGGACACAATTCTAGTAGAACGGATTTTTTTCGGTGACCCTGGAGGAATATTTCTACTACCGGATGATGGTCACCGAACTCGATCCAGATATGATGGAGAAGGTAGCGACGAAAACCCCGCCGACCGATGCGACCGATTTTGCGTTGAGGGTTTCATACGTCATCCTCAACAGTGGAATGAGATGGACGGTTGCCAAAGACATTTGGACCCGGATGAAGCTCTCTCTGATCGAAACGGGGGAGGTGGGTGATACCTTTGGCCATCCCGGAAAGAAAAAGTCCATCAACCAGGTGATGTCGAACCGATCGGCATATTTCGAGGGTTTTCGGTCGGCGTGGCAAAATGGACCGGACGCGGTGATCGTGCTTTGCGAGACCCTTCCTCACATCGGTGGGATCACGAAATATCACCTGGCCAAGAACCTGGGTCTCGACGTTGCGAAACCAGACGTCTGGTTGGAAAGGGTTGCCGCGAAGTCTGGAGAGTCCGTCCAGGAATTGTGCCTTAGGTTGTCCAACCGGTCCGGAGACAGTGTCTCGACAGTCGACTATGTGATCTGGAAAGCCTGTCAACAGGGGTGGTGGGGGATGCAAGGTCAAACGCCACTTGGTTCAGAAACAGATTCTTCCGAAATTTAGAAGAGATGACCGGGAGCGTCGTGGACCACTTGGCTAAAATGATGTCGAGCATACCAGAAAACGATGAGATAACAAAGCTTTATGAAAATCTCATGCGGCCTTAGCCTTAAACGTCTCAGGGGATATGGTAGAAGTCCGAAACCGCTTGGGCGCGGTGACAGTGAGGCCACCATGTCCGGTGGCCTGCCAAATGCAACACCCGAGGTCTGTGGGAGCAAAAGCTCGCGTGGACGGGGAATAGGCAGGGCATGTCTCAGCCTCGCTGTCCATGCGATCAACCGCCCGGCACCAGGGCCGGTGGGAGCGGGTTGCATAGGGGCTTGGGAAAATGGATGTTATTCTACTTTTGACGGTTTCTGTAGGGGGCTTCTTCGGCGCTATCGCATTAAGCTGTTTAGCAATTCTCGCAGACTCTTCTACGTTTCGTGTATTCGCGCTTGCTGACGGAGAAAACACCCGCCGTAGATTCGCAATCTGGCTTGTCTGTGTAATCATGGCGTCAATTGTGGCGGCTGCGATGAGGGCGTCCTTGGCTGAACGAACGAACCCGTCGGTGAGTTCGACCCCGACATTATTCATCTAATCGAAGCCCTCCACCCGCCACAACATCCAGGGACCTCGGCGAGCGAGATAAGCCACCATCCCCCGAATAGGTGGATAGTCGACCCTTAATCCCTCATCTAGCGAGTGTCGATTTTCGTCTGTTTCGGTCTCTTACTGGCTTGAAAATAGGAATAATTTCCTGTATCCTGATCCTGTTGGGGAAACACCTAGAATGTCAGGCGCTCTTACGTCCCAGAGCATTCCCGGCCGAAGAGCCCTCGGCTGAATGACTGCGTCCGACGAGAGCTAACCGCTCCAAACAAGAATTTGAATGCGGAACTGACCGGCAATCGGGCCGGCCAGAAGGGACCACTCGTGTCGAACAAAAGGGGAAAGACCATGACGAACCAGAATCCAAACATGCCCTTCGGGGGAGCCAATGACATCAGCCGGGCGCTCGACGAGACCGTCATCAAGACGAGACTACTGAACGACGACCTCAGAATCCGGCGCCTCGGTGGGACTATCGTCATCACCGCCGGGATAGCTGCCCTCGGTCTCTCGGCGATCAGGGTCATCATTTTGGCCATCACCGCGTTCGATGGTTTCACTCCCGAGAACGATCCCTATGGCGAGCACGATTGCGCGGTCATGACGGTCAGCGGGATCAAGATCATCTGGAAGATCGACTACTACGACCTAAGCCGCCGTTACCATTCTCCCGACCCGACCGACAGAAACGTCACCTCTCGGGTGATGACGATTATGAGAGCCGACGAGTGGTGACTCGCCCTCGCTGCCACGACACTGCTCAGACGATCAGCCTTTACCGAAACGTCGCTCGACGAACCACACAAGACGAATGGTGCAGTATCATCACCGACGGGTGAGGGAACCCAAATCCGACAGTTTGCGCGCGTAAGGAGTGTCAGCTTTGCGCCTAACGTCGGACGTTCATCCGAAATTTCTTCTCATCCGAAAGCGGACAAAAGATTGCATACGGTGCAGGCTGTTTTTGACGTAACCTACAAGCTGGTGCAGAACCTCGGCGGTTCGACATCAACTCGTATGAGGACTTCCTCGCTCTCCGGGCAGCAACCAAATGATCACCTGTAGCGCTCGGCTGCCTGCCGTTCGCGGTGGCATCGGTCGTGAACCAGTTCCGTGTTCTCCACCGTGTAGCCATCTGCGGCGTTAAAGCGGTCCAATTCGGAGTAGGCGATTGGCATTTCCTCGTTGCAGTGAGCGCATCGCCCGTTCTGCTGCGCCCATTTCTTCTGCTTCAAGGCCCGACGCTGCATCGGTTTGCCGCGTTCATCGTAGATCAGTTCCTTAAACACCTTCCGACGGTAGGCGAATAGCAGGTCCCGGTCGTCGCCTGCAAGCTCCCTGAGCTTGGCGCGGACACCGGCCAGAACTTCGTTGGCCTTCAAAAGCTCATCGGCGGTGAGCCTGCGGTTAGCCATTCAGCTTGTCCGAATGCACGTGCCGCACGGCTTCCTCGACTATGGGCCACAACTCGGGTGGGCACGGCTTAACCTTGGAGGCGGTGCCGATGCGGTTAGGTGCCGTCCCCCGGGTCAGTCCCAACGCAGCCTTCACGTCAGCGACATGGCATGTTTCGACCTTCTTGCCATACTTGTCGAGAACATGAGCGCGCTCCCGCTTGTATCCGGCTTTGTCCATGCGACCCTCCGATGCTTGCCAGCATAGCACCTGACTCATGATTCCAGCGTGGCAATGACTGGGCGATCCGAGACATACACCAAAGCTGTACAGCGTGGTAATCGGGGTGGGGAAGGCACGTTGCGAAATCCGCAGCGTCGGCGGACGCTTGCTAGCCTGATGTGGGCGGGTCGCGCCTTGGAGCGATGATCCGAATCCGGTCGTCTAGGGGGCTTACGGCTGAGTTCGCTGAGTACTCGATCCCGCTTCCGTTATAGATGACGATGACCGCGCCTGTAACATTTGGGATGTGCAGCAAGCGCAAGACGTGACCTAGGGCAGAATCGGTAGCATTCCGAACGGTTCTGCTTTGTGAGCGCTTGAGTTCGAGGACAATGCGCTCAGTGCCTCTCGTGACAACAATGTCAGCTTCAGTTCGCGTCATCGCCGTGCCGGTGGCGAACGTACTTCCGGTTTCGACGACAATCTCGCCGCCAGCAGACAATTCGGCCGCGAGAAATCCGCCAAGCTCGCCTTCGAATTCATAGGCTCGCTGTATGCGCGAACGGGTGTCGTCGCTGCTCATGCCAAACAGTGGCTCCTCATGACTCTGGACAAACGATAGAGCACGGTTCGTCACAAGCTCCAAAAGGGGCCCTTGACGCTCTTCGGGCGAGGTCTGCTCCGGCTGCGCGGCGGCTGCGGAGGCAAAAGCAAGCTCTCCGGCGATCTGGTCGCATAGCACGATAGCGAACGCTGTTACCGAGACAATTGCGAGGAGTGCCTCGTCCTCGTCGAAATCAAGAGTGTAATCGTGCGTAGAGGGATTGCGCCACTCTTGGCGGTACCTTGTGAACTGGTCGAGCACCTTTCGCCGGAGGTGGTTCCCTTGGCTCAAGAATTGCTCGACTTCGTGGATGGTTTTTCCTTCCGGGTTACGCCCAGCAAGGACCCTGTATGCTTCCTTGATACTGCCTTCGAATGCCTGATTGCACCTAAAAACGACATCAGTAAACAGCGTCTCGTCTAGCTCGCGCTGCCCCCGCTCGAGGTGACGAACTGCAGCGTCGATGTGAGACTTCACCGCGCGCAGGCCGGTCGTGTGCGCGCCATCCGGCAGCTCACCCAGCTTTCGGTTTAGGATTGCCCGTATATCCATTTAGAGGCAGAATCCGTCTGTTCACTCTTCTTGGCAGTTCAATACTTTAATCTCAGAATCTCAGGCGCAATGAAAGAGAACAATGTGCGTGCCAGTAATACCGCCGCTGCTGCAGCTAAAGCCTCGGAATTGAATAACCAAGCCGTCGGCCCTCAAGCCGAAGACAAAGCCAACACCCCCGACATCTACGAACTCGCTGATGCCAACCGGGGCGGCTATCGTGCAGACCTTCGACAAGAGGCCGCGTAGAAGCTGGCAGGCAAGAGAGGCGGCGGCTACTTCACCGCAGGCCGTCTTTTCGACGTGTCCCCGTAGGCCGCGCCGTAATGCTACTGACCTATGATCACCTGGAATTGGCTTTGGAGAAGACAGCGAGACCTAATGCTTGCCGCTGCGATAGCTTGAACGTTGCAAAACCTCGTGCAGGGCATCTAGAACATTGTCCGCTTTGGCCGACGGCGCTCCAAGTACCTGCCGTTCCGCTAACGGCCCAAATGGCGCCGTTCGAGCTGCGTCGACCGCCTTCCAAAGCAGACATAGTTATGCCGCCGAAGTTCAGCCGAATATTTCGGCGCACGCGTTCGAACACTGCCCCGTCCGTCACGGAAAACCACCTACACCTTCCGTCTCTATAGGGGCGTTGCGGGACAGGCTGTGCAAAAACCTGATCAGGAGATGGCGCCGCCACGGCCGCTGTCTGGTAAGCCGACCTCCTTAAATGCGGTTGGGAGAGGGAAGGGAACTGGGATCCAACGTTCTCCGATAAAAAGGCGTTGCAAGCGTCCCGTTTTCACGCCGGGTTGTAGAGAAACTCTGAACTCGGGCAGTTCAGACACTTCTGAAGCGCTTTTGAAGCGCCCACCGCCTACCCCCTTACTTGCAGTTCAGCAACACGCCGAAATCGACATATTGCTGTCCGGCGTCGAGCAGGCTCGCCTAGCGGCAGGCGAGGCCCTGGCGACGATTATCCGGGAGATCACCGTGACCGGCAATGTCACGCTAAGCACTCTGGAAAGCGGAAACGTTCTCGATCAACCGCACTTGTCCAGTTGAGCCTAGCGCTGGAGCGATGCAACGGCATTATGCAGACCTGCGCGGAGCGAACCGGAGGGGGCTTTCGAACGGTTGCGTGAGAAGATCACGGGGTTACGCGAGGTCTGGATGACAGCGATCCTTGCCCAAGTACCCGGCGACAAGAACGCAATCAGGACGAAGATCGAAAAGGGCGAGCACGAACAGGCGGCTAGTCTAGACTAGGCAGGTCGCCTCGGCAGTCCAGGCCGAAGGACCGAAGAGGGCTGGACCGGCCGTCCATTCGATGGGTTCGAGGCGCCGCTCATCACCTCGAGGACGATGGCGTGTCGGCCCGCACCCCAACACCGGCCGCCCGCGTGCGCCAGGCGTCCGATCTGGTCGGCGTCAACATCCGAACGGAGATTCTGCGCACCCAAAGACGGCTTGCCAGGGGTGAAGCGTTGCAGAGTCTCATTTCTGGCAGTTTGGCCTTTGCCGTCGGTTTCGTGATCTATGCCGGCGACTTCCTGGGAACACCGACAAACCTGCTGCAGGTCTTCTTGTGGGAGTTTTCGATCGACCTGACGATGGAAGCGATCAAGCAAGCTGCGGAGAACGTGCCGCGCAGTTGATGCCGGAGCGTCCCGGTCCCACGCAGGAAAGTGTACAGAGGCCCTAACTCCCGGCAAAGCCACCCATCTGGACGAAGTTGCAATTCGTCAGCGGGCGCGACCTGCGTCAACGGCGCGGCACCCGGGCGCAGCCGTGCCGTCAAGACGTGGCTCCCCGATAGTCCGGAGATTCGAGAAGAAGGTCGTGATCGATGTCGAATTCCTCCCCTTCCGGTGCCTCTTCGGCTTCTGGGGCTTCCTCAGCCGCGTCGAGTTCACCTCGATCGACCACCGTTTCGTCTGACGGTACCGCGCGCTGGGCCTCAACCTTTGCGAGGAAATCGGTCCAGGCGGCATTTCCGAGAAGCAGTACGGGACAACCTTTACCAGTCCAGGATTTGTGAGTTCGCATGGCCGTCGCCGTCGCTAGACCCAGGTCCCGCAACAGCGAGCCGACCAAGAAGACCGCATTGTCTAAAGCTTTCAGCTGGTCGATCCCACTATTCATACAGATTTCCACGCCGATGCTCTTCGAGTTGCCGACACCGGCATGGAAGCCCTTCTCGGAGATCGGCAGGTGCTGGATGGTAATGTTGTCGTCCACGGTGAAATGCCAAGAGACCCAGTTCTTCTTCGTGCCGAGCATGTAGAAGCCGGTGTTGCGCACGAACCTGGAATGCGCCTTGGCGTCTGCACCTCTCGACGTGTTCGACGTGTTGTGGATCGTGACGAATTTCGGCGAAATTGCTATTCCTGGGCGATTCCGATTTCCAACGTCGATGAATTCCTTAACGATCATAGCCATCTCCTTCGTTGCGAACCCGTTTCCTGCTAGCGCAGGGTGCGGATTAAGTTCGGTTGTCCCAGTTGACGTTGCTGCCTCGGGTATCGACATGAACAAACGTGTTGTAAATACCGATGCCGCCTTTGAAGAGCCCCTCAGTGTCGCGCATCGTCAGCAGCACGCTGCGCCAGTGCGTTGGCGTCCGCCCGTCGGCGGCGGTGAAGTCCGTTGCCCGCATCTGCTTGTGCTGGCTTTCCGAGGCCGCACCCGATAGGCAGCCGTTGTAGTCGGTGTTACGATAGATGCTGTTCAGCCGGATCGGCGCCCCGAGCCTTGCGCGCAATTCGTTCAGGACATTGGCAGTCGGCGCGAGGTTGTCCCACAACGTCTTGGGCGGCAGCGCGTTCAGTCCGCGGCAGGCGCTGCCGGCCGCATAGTGCGAGCCGCCCAGAAAAAGGAATTCGCGGAAGCCGAAATGCCTCAGGCCAAGGCCCGCGATGAAGGTACGGAACTCGTCCTCATAGGACGTGAGCGTTTCGGTGCCCTCGGCCTGCTCTTCTTGCATTGCCTCGAAGCCGGCGTCGAACGCGGCGTTCTCGGCCTCATCGGCAGCCGCTTCAGCACTTTGCTCCGTTTGGGAATCTTGGTCGGACATGGCTGCTCTCTCCTCGTGTGTGACCGCCGGGTCGGCGGAGTATGCTGACGACAGTATCGTTCAAGGACATCAACAAGCCCTCGCGCCATGAGGGTTTGGCTATTGCTTAGGAGTCGACGAATGAGCTGGATCCTAGCTCCACCGCCCGAGGCGTTACGTTCGACCGCATCCAGGTCGCCAGCTTCGTGGCGGTGAGGTTATCCGGCGTACGATCCGAGAGGAGCGACTGAGTCGCACTCCCGACCTCGGCGATACTCGCTCCTGTTGCAGGAACCGTCGGCTGGATTTCAGGCAGCCGGCGTGCCCAGTCGGCCAGGACGGTGTTGAGGCTGACGGCGGCTGCCGGATCGAGCGGTCCGATCCCCACGAGCCGGACCACCCGCTGCAGGACCTCAGGATAGTCGCCGCCGACCTGCGCCACGACCCGGCGCGCGAGTTCGGGGGCGCGGACGATCAGTTCGTCGGGCAGCCTGCTGAAGACGCGAACCGCTGTATCGCTGAAACTGGGTTGGTCGGAGTTCGGCATAACGATCGACTCCAGCCCGAAGGTGGCTGCCTCCACGAGGATAAGGTCGTCGCCGAGGAGCGTGCCGAGATCGCTGAGGTCAGCGAGCGCCCGCAGCACGCCCTCGGTGTCGCCGAGGAGCCGGCGGACTTTGATGAGCTGCTCAAGAGCAGTGGCGATTTCCTCGGGATCGGCGCTGACGCGCGCCGCGCTGACCGCCTGCACCGCTGCCGCCTCGGCCAACGCATGTTGGCCCAGGACAGTGCGGGCGCTGCTTTCGTAGATGTGGAGGCGACTGGCCGACAGCCGCTCGGATCGCTGCGCGAGGACGCCAAGGGCCTTCTCCGGCAAGCCGAGCTGCAGGAGATCGGCGGTGCGGTTTTCGGCGTAGCGCTCCCACTCCTCCTGCGAGGCGGTCATTGCGGCCGCGTCGTCGGCACCCCCAACCCGGTTGGCCAAGTAGACGCGGGCCCGCCCCCCGAGCTCCTCGACGGCGCTCCGCAAACGCAGCTCGATCCCGGTTAGCCAGCGGGCATCGATCGCCTTCGGGTCCTGGTCGAGCCAGAGACGGTGGTAGATTTCCTCCGCCCGGTTCTCGGGGCCAGGGCGGGATGCGAAATACGCAACCGCCGCCTCATGGATTAGCTGCCGCTTGGTTGCGCTGGCGGTATCCTGCCTCAAGCCGTCGAGGACGGTTCGCCTCAGGTCCGGCCGAAGTGTGAGCATGTCCGGCGAATCGCCCTGCCGGACAACCGCGACCTCCCGCGCAAATTCGTCGAACAGCGCGCGGGCCGCGTCGGCGTCCTTGACCTCGAGCTCGCACGGATCGGCCAGAACCTTCTCGATCAGTTCGGGTGTGATGTATCGCAGCGCCAGTCCGGGGATCGCCAGCTGCTTTACCGGCCCGTCGTGCAGGTGGCCGGCGATGCGCTCGTAAAGCTGGCCCTGGACGATAGCGTCTCCGACCCGCTGCCAGAGCTCGGTTTCCCCCAGGTCGGCGGAACTTGCATCGGTCTCGTGCCGCAGCATATCGGCAGCGAGCCGAAGCGACAGGGGATTGCCGCCGACCACTTCAATCATCCGGGCAACGAGGTCAGTCTTGGCCGCGAGGACAGGTGGCAGATGGTTGGTGAGCAGGGCTTCGGCGGCAAATTGCGGCAGCGGTCCGAGCGGCACTTCCAGGAGCTCCGCCTCCGGTCCGAGCGCTACCCGGCCGGCCAGCAATGGCCGCAGCGATGGCACCAGCGCCCGCAGCCGCACCACCAAGTTGGCGAGCGGCAGCACTGCGTCGGGGGTTGCGTACTGGACCTCCTCGAGGGTGTCGAGGATGAGTACGATTGGGCCGGTGCTTTGGTGGTAGGCTTCGTTCAGGAGGTTGGCGACCTGCTTCAGCAGGTCATCGAAATCGCTGCGCGGCGCGAGATTGACTGTCTTGCTGATCTGTCTCCTGCGGCGCGGGCTTGCCGCTTGCTGACGATCGGCGCGGCGGCGCGCGGTCCAGGATTCGAGCAGTTGGGCCGCGGCGCTCTCGATGCCGGGAACCTGGATGCCGATCTGCTGGACGATCGCCAGCAGCACCCCGCGCAGGTCGCGGGCGTCGAGTTCGGGCCGGTCGAAGTCGAGATAGACGAACGGACGCCAGGCGTCGGGGCGCGTCGCGTCGCGCTCGGAATGGGCCAGGATAAAGTAGGCGAGCAGTGCCGATTTGCCCATGCCGCCCGGCGCGTGGAGCATGATCGGTGGCGGTGCCGCGCCGTTCGCATCCGTGTCGGGCGCTTCGACATAGGCGGCGAGCATCGCCAGCTCCTTGTCGCGCCCGGCAAAAAAACCTCTGGTCAGGTGTTTGAACGGTGCGATCAGCCGGGCCCGCTCGAGATCTGAGCGAAGTTCGAGCGCCGACGGCAAGGCAAGACCGGTCTGCGACAGCCACCCTGCGGCTCTCAGCAGTGCCCTTAGAGAGGTGGGATCCTGCCGCTCGGCACGGGTCGGCGCCGCGCCGGCGATTAGGGCGCCCAAAGCCGCGTTGACCTGATCGCCAGGGTCGCCCGGATTGCGCGAGCGTACCGCCTGCAGCGTGCCGCGTTCCGCCAGCCGCTGGAGGGCCCGCCCGCGTATCCGATCGGGCAGGGCCCAACACGCGGCGCCGTCCGCTGTTTGAACCGGAGCGCTCTCCATGAGCACGCGCGAGAGCGCCTCGGTGGACGGTGCGCCCTCGATCACGAGGTCCTGCGGGCGGTACGTTGCGGTGACCGCGGCGGCTTCGGCCAAGGCCCAGCGCACCGGGTCCGAGGGGTCGTCCTCGAGGTCCTCGCTCCAGACGTCGTCCGGCGAAGGCGCCGCGTCGATCTTATACTCTCCCAAGAGATCGTCGAGGTCACCCCGCTCCTGGCTCGCTGCGGCCGCGCCTGATGTGCGGACGATGCCTGAGGTGGGGTCCCAGACACACTGCTGGGCCTGCAGGTCGGACATGATGGCGGCAACGGCGATGCCCTCATTGTATTCCGGGGCTCCGCCTACCGAGGTGTGGGCCCCGAGGTGAAGCCCAATGATCTGCCAAGCCGCGTCGAAGCACGGGCCGCCCATCGCGGCTTCGAGCGTCGATGTCCGATAGCGGATTTTGCCGTCGTGTTCACCGATCAGCCCATCCGGGTCGGCGCCGATCCGCAATTCGCCGGCCCCGGAGTATTGCAGGACGACAATCGCTCGGTCGGACGACGGTGAATGGGCAAGGGAGATCCAGCCGCGGCTGCGCGACTGGCTCACCGCATCCGAGCTTGTGCTCGTGTCGCGGCCCGCGGCGGCGTCGAGGCGCAGGACGATTGCCCCCATCGCCGACTCGAAAACTACCTCGGGAAGAATGCGATAGCTGCGTCGCGAGTTCGGGGTTACGTCGAAATTCGCGGTGAGCGCGCCGTTGGTATTGGGGACGAGTATGGCCTTGTGGGTCATCACTTGGTCGGGGCCTACAAGAAAGCCGGTGCACATCGCAGTATTTGTGCCTGAGGCCTCAATCAGGCAAACTTGGCGGCGGACCTCCTCAAGGCCACGCCGCCACTCGTCCAAGCTACGGGCCGCTAGGGCCGGCCGGATCGTCTTGACTAGGCTCTCGGTCTCAGTGGCCGGAACCAGGCCGGCCGACTCGCTCAGCGTGCGCAACGACTGGCTGTGGGGGTTAGCCTCGCGGGCGAGCCGCAGGAAGTCTGCGATCCGGCCTTCGCGGTTCAGGACGTCGACGACCTGCCGGACCTGGCCCGCATACGGCAGCGTGGGACTTGCGATCTCGCGAAAGGACGTGTTTGTGGCAAGCAGCAGCTTCTCAAGTGACTCCCCGGTAAACGACTCCGACAGCGCCGCCGCCGCGTCCCACAGATACTGTTCGGAGAGCGTGATCACGGAGCGCCGTCCTCGAGTTTCTTAAGCAGTCCGCGGATGAACTTGAAGCTGTCCTTGAGCGTCCGGTTGGGCACCTTGTGGTACTCGTCGACCTTGCTCTGGACCGCCGCCTGCGAGACCGACCACGCGCGCGCCGTGGCCACCTGCACGATCGCCGCTACCATGTGCGCGGGCGTCAGCGGCTCCGTCGTGTCGCGCCCGGCGACATCGTCGATGTCCGGCGGCAGCGGCGCCTTGAAGCGGGTTAGGACGATGCGTAGCACGCCCCGCAACTCCTGATCGGCATAGGTCGTCAGCCGGACGAGGAAGCTTGTTGTACCCTCGGGCAGCGGGACGTCGAGCACGGTCCCGTCCGGCAGTTTGGTTGTTGGAGGATCGTCGAAGACGAAGACGTGCCGTGTCGGCCTGTCCTTCATCGCCAGGTAGACCTCGGCGGCAAGCTTTTCCGCCCAGCGCTGCGCCGACTCTTTGCCGATGCGGGGAAGCTCGACCCGTACCCCGAGCCGTTCGAGGACATCGCCGGCGATCTGGTCCGGCTGCAGATGCTCGGCAAGGCTGAACTTGTTGACCTGATACCCTTTGGTCGGCGCGACGTGGTTGATGAGAAAGTAGGAGTACGATTTCCCTGTCTGGCGCTCGCCGTCGATCAGCAGGACCGAAGCGCCGGCCGGGCTGATGAGGTCGAGCAGTTCGCCACGCAAGTTGCTGCGGTTGATGAACGGGCGGCGACCCGGAAGCAGGACTTCGTTGAATGCGTCGGGGCTGGTCGGGGTGACGCCTGCTTGCTGTCGAACCAGTAGCAGGGCCCCATGACCGGGATTTTCCGCCAGCGCCTTACTGACGATGGCGTCGACCTGGTCGCGCAAATTGGTGTAGGCAAGAATCCCCAACCACATTTGCACCGGAGCGCCGCTGAAGTCGATAAGGCCCAGTTCGATCCCGGCATCTCCGACAACGCGTCGCCCGTCGTCCGGCAAAGGATAGAGGCCGGCGAGAATGCCTCGCAGGGTCTGCAATTCGGTGTGGCCCCATGTGCTCATAGGCGGCATCCGCGCAAAAGCGCCGAGGTCCAGTGCCGCCAAGCCTGTCGACTGAGGAGCGTCATGGCTTTTTGTCCCTTTGAGCGGTAGGGGGTGGAGGGCTGTGTTCGCCCAGTTTCTCGGCCCACCACTTGCACGTCACTTCCCATGCCGGGTCGATGCCGCTCTTGACGATGACGGCAGCGACCAGCGGGGCGAGGAGCGGCGGAACAGCAATGGCAACGAGCGTGGCCGAGATCGCGCCGATCAGGGCCGCCTGCTCGAGTCGGAGCGCCTTGCGCAGCTTGTCGCGCTCCGCCGCGGCAGCGCCGTCGTCGCCGCAGAGCAGTTTGTAGAGCTCACGATGCAGGCGATCGAAGACCCGCGACCCGAGGTCCTTGAAATCGGAGACGAAGCTCTCGGACGTGGACGACGTTGCGAGTTCAAGTGCGTAGCTCCCTGCTGCGTCAGGCGAGACCTCGATGATCGCCGAGCGCCGCCCGATTTCGGCAAGCAGCGTATCGCTGTCCGCCGCCAGCAGCGCCTCGACCGTATCCGCGTCGGCGACTGGAAGCGGCCGCGCGCTCTGCGGTGTCTCCATCGCCTCGAGCTCGGTCTCCGCCAACTCTTCGACGGGCACGCCCTCACCGGCGGCCCGGACGATGCGCGCAACCTTGCGGAACCCCGCGCTGGTGGGATGCAGTTCGTCGAACCACTGGTCGTCGGCAACTATGCCCCGGCAATCGGCCACCGCCAGCCTGCCGCCGAGGCCGGCGGCGAGGTTGGTCAGCGCGGCATGGAACCGGTCGATCAGAATGCGGATGATCGCCCGCTGCATTGCCCGGTCGGCGATCCCGAGTTTGAGCATCGGTCGGCCGAGCCACGGGCCACCGTTCGGGACGCAATAGTCGTAGCTGTGGCAGACCACTCGCTTGGCGCCGGCGTTCAATGCCTTACTGACCAGTTCGCCATAAGCGGCGATGATCTTAACAAGCAGCTCGTCGAAGGCAGGGGTGACATACTCCGCTGCGGTCATGCCGCTCTGATGCGCCTTGAGATAGCGGGCGAGGCGGCCGTCGCCGAGCAGGTCGTTGCCGCCGCCGCTGACGATCAGGACGTCGGGTCGCTCCGCGACCAGGGCCGCGGTGACTTCGTCCTGGCGGGACATGTCGCTGAGCAGATCGCCTGCGCCGCTCACGCAATAGATCGCCCACGGATCGAAGAGGTGGTCGATGACGTCGTCAATGAGGAAGGGGTACTGGAACCAGGAGTCGCCTTCGGCGACCACCCGCAGGCCGGTCCAGCTGCCGATCTTCCAGCGGTAGAGCGTCTGGCGGCGCCAGCGGGAAACGCCGTTGAGGGAGGCCATCGCGACCGCCGCTTCCTCGTCGCCGTAATCGATGAGCGAGGGGTTGGCAACGACACTGGGCCTGAACGCCTGGCTCTCAACCCGCTCGATTGTTACATAGGGGCGCAGCTCGCTTTCGGGCACGTTGGGATCGGCGAGCATGGCTTCGAACGTAGCGCGGTCGATCTTCTCCATTCTGGGCCTCCCCTACCGGGCAAATGTCAGAGCACGTTCAGTCCCAGGTGATCGTCCATTTCCGGCGACAGGATGCCATCGGCCCAGCCGAGCTTTTCCTGCTGTTTTGCGATCAGCGCGTCGCGGGTCACCGGCCCGATCAGCTTGCTCGCATCGCGGGCCAAGCTTTTGCTGTAGGGCAGCGACGGCATCGCCCTGCGATCCGAAGCGGAGCCGCGGCAATGCCGCCCGGGCTTTGCAGCCGTTGGCGATCTCGCCCTGTCGCGAAGGCGCGACGCAAGCGCAGCATCGAGACCCGTCAGGACCATCACGCTGAATTGCTTGCCGTTGTCGGACTCCGCATGGACCCTGCCCAATCCGAGCGCGACGCAAAACTCGGCCCACCGCCCTGAATGATCCTGCTGTCGAGGTGCTATCCCGGAGGCGTATTCAGGCCACACAAGGCGCCTTTGATCACCTGCCCGTAGTAGGCGCGTCCCACGGTCCCAGCGGGCCACCTTGCGCGGGATGACGTCGGGCCATCCGACGTTGCGGGGCGTCGACCCGCTCACCTGCGAACCGCCAGAAAGGTCAGATCCTCTATGTCAGCCGCGCGAAAGCCCGCCTTTTCCGCACGACCAGCCTCCGCCACGCTTGCGATGAACTCAAACATGAGTCGTCCTTAGCCGGGGACATCCAAGCATCAGTTGTCGTATGCGCTGATGACGGGCCGCCTCCTTGGCTACTACTTGATTCCTCCCTGTTGCCTCCGTCAACCCCCCGACAACGATTGCAATGAGAGTGGTGGAATCGGCACTTTGCGACAATTTCTCCTTCAAACGCGCCGACTGTCATTGAACGCGGCGGTCTCTTGTGTGAAGCTTTGCCAGTCTGACTAACGCTCGGGTGCGTGGGCGCGCCAGCAGTTGGATGGCCTCCTCGCTCAGGATTGAGCGTCGCAGGGGTGCAGCAGGGGGGGCGTCATGATTGGCAGCAAGCAGGAACAAATTCGCAGCTACCTCGAGCTGATCAGCGGAGGTCACGGCATCGAAGCGGTGCTCGAAGGCGCCAGATCCTCCGCTGAAAGTGTGCTGGAGACCATGGCCGGGCCGATCCCCGAGGCGGGTGTCGAGGCGTCCGTCCATGCGGCACTGGAGGCCGTCGACACACTGGCGCTGGGCCGGGACGTCGCACCGGCTCAGCTCGACGACATCGAGGCGATCATCATCCCGCAGTACCGGCCGATCTACGACATCGTCGACAACTCGTTCACGTCGCGCCCGAGCGGCATAAACCCGACGCCGGGTAGCGCGATGTGGGCCAAGCTGGCCGACGACGCGACGCTCAAGCAGCGTATCGAGGCGAGCCTGCCGGCGATCGGACGGGTCGAGCTGCCAGGCCGCACCGACATCCCGTATGGCGGCACCGGATTTGTCGTCGGCCGCAACCTGCTGATGACCAACCGCCACGTGGCGGCGATCTTCGCGCAAGGGCTGGGTGACCGCCGGCTTCAGTTCATTCCCGGGCGTCGCGCCGTGGTCGACTTCCGGCACGACCCGAATCCGGGCGCCGTGTTCGTCGTCCGTGCCGTCCGCATGATCCACCCTTACTGGGACATGGCTATCCTCGAGGTCGAGGGAATCCCAGCTGAGATCGCCACACTGCAGCTCGCAGTCGACGACGCCAGGGACCTGGTCGGCCGCGAGATCGCGGTGATCGGCTATCCAGCGTTCGATCCGCGCAATGCCGCCGACGTGCAGGGCGACCTCGCTGGCGGCCGGTTCAAGGTCAAGCGCATGCAGCCCGGCGTCCTGCAGGGGACATTCGGCACCGAGAGCTTCGGCAAGATCGTGCCGGCAGCGACCCACGACTGCTCCACCCTGGGCGGGAATTCGGGCTCGCCGATTCTCGACCTAGTGAGCGGGAGAATCCTGGGCCTGCACTTCGGCGGCCGCTACCTCGAACGCAATTTTGCGGTGCCGTCGGCGGCGCTGGCCCGCGATTCCCGCGTCGTCGATGCCGGCGCCGAGTTCGCGGGCTCGCCCCCGGGCGGGCCAAACGACTGGGGCGGCTGGTGGATCCGCGCCGATGCAACAAGCCTGCCGGAAGCGGCCGGACAAGGTGGCAGCGGAAACGGCGGCGGAGGCGCCCCCGCTGCTTCGGCCATCGTGCCGCCGACCCCCCGGGCATCGCTCGCGACCCAGGCCGGTGAGGTGACCTTCGATGTGCCGCTGCGAATTACCGTGTCACTCGGCTCCGGCCAGCAGCCGATGGGCGTTGTCACCCAGGCAGCGCTGACCGAAGCGCCGTCCGAGGCACCCGGCGGCAAGGTGGTGCCGCGGACCGAGGCTGACTACGCGGGGCGCTGCGGCTACAATGCCGATTTCCTCGCCGGAACAACCGAACGGACATCGGTGACGGTGGCGATGCCCGAGGCGGCCGATCCGGCTTGCCTGGCGCCGCTCAAGGCCGGCGGCACGCGGCTCGACTACCAGAACTTTTCGATCATGATGCATGCCTTACGCCGGTTGGGGCTGATCACCGCATCGAACGTCACCAAGGAACCCAAGCTTCGCCAGCCGGAGCCTGGCCGCTCCTATTCGCGCAAGGGCCTGTTCAGTGAACGCTGGTTTCCCGACCGGCGCCTCGACGAGAAGTACCAGTTGCCCGACGTCTTTTATTCCCAGGATGCGGGCGCGTTCGACAAGGGCCACATCGTGCGGCGCGACGACGTGGCCTGGGGCGAGACCTTCGAGTTGCTGCTGAAGGGAAACGTTGATTCTTTCCATGTCACCAACTGCTCGCCGCAGGTCGCCGGCTACAACCGCTCCGACAGCGGCGAGGACAACTGGGGCGATCTCGAGAACCACATCCTCTCGGAAGCGGCGAGCGAACGCCTCTGCGTTTTCGCCGGTCCGGTAATGCGCGAGGACGATCCTGTCTTCGTCGGTCGCGGGAGTGGGGACAAAAACATCCACGCGCGCATCCCCAAGGCCTTCTGGAAGGTGGTCGTGGCGCGGGTCAGCGAGGGGATCGCTGCATATGGCTTCCTGCTCGAGCATGACCTCGCCGCCGTGCCGCTGGAATTCGCCGTGCCGGAGGCGTTCCTCGTCAAGATGCGGCCGCTGGCCCAGATCGAACCACTTGCACAGATCATCTTCGCGCCGCCGATCCGGGCGGCCGATCAGTATCAAACCTGGCGCGGCCTCGAGATCGCCTATCGCGCAGGCGCAGACCGGGAGGAAAGCAAATGAGTGCCTGGAGCCCCAGCCAGATCGCCAACCTCAGAACCATCCTCGCCAACCTCTATCCGTCGCGCGACGACGGGGAGCGCATTGCCGGGGACGCAGGGCTCGATAACTTGCGGATCGACCTTTCCGGCGCCCCCATAAACATGTGGCTTCGTATCCTGCGGTTCGCGAACGCCCTAGACAAGGTGGACAGCATCCTCGATGTCGCGCTAGCCGACAACCCCGGCCATCAGGGGCTGCAGCTCGCCAAGCAGCACGTGCCCCCGCCACCGCCGGTTGAAGGACCTGCGACGACCTGGAAGGGAACCGAGGACCCCGGGGCGCTTGAAAAGCTCATGGGTCCAAAGAGCACGCTGGTCCCCATCGCCTATCTCGAGATGGGGACGTTGCGCTCGAGGTCGGTTGCGAGGATCAGGCGCGGCGATGGGGCATCGGGCACCGGCTTCCTCGTTGCCGGCAACATACTCATTACCAACAACCACGTGCTGGCGACCGCCGAGCAGGCCGCTACCGCCGTCGCGCAGTTCAACTACCAGACCATGGTCGATGGCGCCGATGCACCCATCGAAGAGTTCGTGCTGCTGCCCGCTGAGTACTTCAGGACCTCCAAGGAGGACGATTGGACCGCAGTCCGCGTAAGCGGGGCGCCCGTCGGCAAGTGGGGCGAGCTCGACCTGCGGCCAGCGGCACTCGCGGCGGGCGACCACGTCAACATCATTCAGCATGCCGGAGGCGGGCCCAAGCAGATTTCGTTCCTCGCCAACGTCGTTGTGTTCGTCGGTGAAGGGCGGGTCCAGTATCTCACCGACACCCTTCCCGGATCGTCCGGTTCGCCGGTATTCGATGCCAACTGGAATCTCGTCGCGCTGCATCACAGCGGCGGCTGGCTGTCTGAGCCAAAGGCCGCCTCGAAGCGGACGTACTATCGCAATGAGGGTATCCTCATCGACCGCATCATCGATGGGATGGCGGGCTGATTTGCCTCATGGTGGGGCATTGCGGTTGGTCAGGGTGATTGCCAGTCCTCACCTGAGTTGCTCGGGTTGCAGAGCTCGGTCCCCGCTAAGCTTTTCGCGAGGGAGAGGGCGGAACTTAATACAGCAAGGGTGACCGATAACATAGCGTGCCAGCTCCCTCGGAATTTTTGTCCGAACTGGCTAAAAACAGCCCGAGCGTATCGCCACTCGGCAAAGCTGAGTCGGCCGACAAGCTTGATTGGACGTCTTGGTTCAATTGTGAGATCGCCCCGACAGTCAACCTCGACGGACCAGGCATATACGAGTGGCATATCGAAGGTGTCGGCTCTTATGTTGGACAATCCAGGCGGCTGCGTTCGCGCTTGAGAGAATATCCGAACAATGTCCGGAAGCTCGCCACCGGCGAGCCCTATCGGAAAAATAAGGTCGACGGATTCCGAAACGTTCACAAGCAGTTGGCGACCGCACGAGCTGATGGTTCGATCGTGACTTTTCGGGTGCTCGAGAACTGCGAGTTCGCCGACCTCAATACTCGCGAGCGGTTCTGGATCGCCCATCTGGGCACTTTGAATCGCTGAATTAGGGGATGGCAGGCGCAGCGCCACCGACGATCGACCGGCATGGCTAGAAAAGCGCTACCCGTCGTGCGCTGCCATACAAAGAGATAAGCCATTGCCCCATTTCGTGACTTCACCGGATTTTAGCGAACGCCTGCGACACACCGTTTCGGTTGCTTGGGGTGTTTTTGCCCGCAAGGTGGCGGGAGGCCTGATCCCGGTGAACAAGGAAGCGTCCATGCAACTGCAGTACGCCTACGTTCTCCAGCAACTGCTTCCGATGGCACTTCACGCCGACGATGAAAAGGTCGACATCGAGCTGGAGAGTACGTTTGCGGGCGAAACAGGAACCAACGAAATCGATGTCCTCGTCACGGGAACGAAGGGTAAGACCACGACCGCGATGGCCATTGAGATGAGCTCTACCGAAAATTTGCATCATCGGGAAAGCTGCGAGGAGCGCAGGACCTCTTCAGGCTTAACGTTTACGATGATCTCGCAGTTCTGGAGAGATATCTGGCTTCCGGCAAGGTTCACAAAGGAGTCCTGCTGGTTATGACTGACTATCGGTCCTTTGTCTTTCCTGCCCGCACTGATTCCAAAAGCTGGGCCTACAACACCTCCAACGGTCACGTCACAACACCAGGGCTGCACCTTACAGTTCAAGTCGGCCGCGAGCCTGTTTCGATTAAGCTGGAGAACTCGTATCGGTTCGACTGGCTCGAGTTTGGCCCCGGCCATTGGTTTGCTGAGATTGAAGGCGAAACCGCGATTGGTGATAGGGCAAAATCCCCTGCCGGCTTCCGATCAGATCTCTAACGATAAGCCTACATTTCAGCCCGGCAACGTCTGCCGGTCCAACTCGTCCTATGGACGGAAGCAGGGCATTCGCGGACTGGCCTCTGTCTCGCCGCGATTGCAGCGCCTGGGCGTTCAGGCTGAACCTCCCCCGGGTTTTTTTAACCGGGGAGGGGGTCACAGCGCCGGTTCAAAGGCTCCCACTCCCCCTACGCTCCCCGCGGCCGGTCCAGTGCAAGCAAGACGCCAGCATCAATAGGCTTTGCAGCCGATCACCCTAACCTGTGATGGAGTATGCCCGAGGAACGATTGTCCGCTGGGGAAAGACGATGGCCTGGCCGGAGCGCACACGCATCAGATGCGGTCTTTGCGAGTTCGGCTTGACAGGTGAACGACTGGAGCGGGCCGGAAGCTGTCAGTCCGCTATTCGAGCAGAACTACCACTAAGCTGCCACTCCAAAATAAAGCCACCTCTGCTCGCATCCCTGATGTCGAAGGTTGATATCGCTGACCACGCTAGAGGAGACTCCCGCATCGCTGCCAAGAAACGGTCCTGCGACCGCTCGCTATCTGAAAAGGTTCTCACTGCTTTTGTAAGGGCAGCCTTGTAGTTCGGGGTCCCTGATCTAGGATACGCCCGAATCTACCGTCGGATTACCGGCTTGCAGCGCCGCAACAAATGTCCTTTTCACCATGGAACGTCACACCGTCGTCGTCGAGGGCACCTTAGCCTTTCGCATGCAGCGTGTCGCAGCCGCGCAAGCGGGTGACCACGGTCTCGACGTCGCCACAGTCCCGCTGCTCGCTGCGCGTCTCGCAGGTGGTTTCAGCCGACTAGCCGATCACCCAACCCTTGTGCCGATCGTTGCTCGAGCACTCGCAGAGATTACTTTTGAAGAGCTCGAAAAGGTCAAGACAAGGCCTGGCATGGCACGGGCGGTCCTCTCGAGTCTGGAGCGTGTGTGGGCGGCCGACATTGGCTTTGACGATCCACTCTATCCGAGCGCTCGGCTGAACGACCTTGGTCGCATCGAAGCCTATCTACGCGAGCATCTTCCAATCGGCGCGCTGTTGCCTGTGGATCTGCGCGATCGCGCGCTTGCGCGCGTCGCTCATGCGCGCGCTGTCGTCGGCCCTCTTCATCTCCACCGTCCTATTTCCGTCGACCCGCTCTGGCGGCCGCTCGTCAAAGCCCTTGCCTCGGTCATCGAAATCACCTGGGAAGCGCCAGGCACGCAAGACAAAAGCTGGTTTCCTGGCACGATCCTGGCGACGAACTTGCAACCTCGTGAACATCTGACCTGTGAGGTTTGCGCCGATCCCCGCGCGGAGGTGGTTGAAGCGCTTCGCTGGGCGCGCGAATTGTTGAGCGACGGCGTGACGCAAGCATCCGACATCGCGATCGCTAGCGCTGACTTGAGCACTTGGGATGATCACATGCTGGTCCTCGCGGCGGACGCGGATCTCCCGATGCATTTCGCCAGCGGCGTTTCAGCCCTGAGCACGCGCGCCGGCCAGACCTGCGCGGCGCTCGCCGATGCGATGATCAACGGCCTGTCGCAGGATCGCATTCGCCGTCTCTCCCTGCTCTCTCCTTACCTGTCGGAGGCGCTTCCGCCTGACTGGATGAAAGGAATTCCCACCGAGGCGGGTCTCTTTGAGCCGGAGCATTGGGCGCGAAGTCTGGAGACGCTCTCCCGGACCGATGGTTCCCCGATCGCAACGGTCGTTATGCCGGTGCTTTATGGCCTTGTGGACGGCGCAAAAGCTGCGGTCAAACTCGGAAAGTTGCTCCTGCGCGGCAGCAGCCTTGGGCTCTGGCAGGAGGCCCTTCGTTTGGCGCCGGCCGCAGCAATGGAGATGACCCTAACGTCGTTGCGCATTGCGGATGAAAGCGACCCTGCCAACAATGTGGTCTGGGCGCGGGCGGCGGACCTGGTTGGTGCGCCACGCAAGCACATGCGTCTGCTTGGGCTTTCGAGCAGAAGTTGGCCGCGTGGCGACAACGCAGACCCGCTCCTGCCCGACCATGTGCTCAACGAACGCGAGTTGGTGGACCTGCCCCGGCTCGAGCGGGATAGGTTGGCCTTCGAGATCCTGACCGGTCATCCTGCTTCGAAGGTTACGCTGTCGCGCAGCAGGCGATCGGCCGAAGGCGCGTTCCTCGCCAAGAGCGGGTTGCTGCAGCGCCAAGTTGCCGAGCGTCCTCTTTCCCGGACGAGAGCGCCGGAGCATGCGTTCAGCGAGGGTGATCGTCTGCTGGCTCGTGCCGAGGATGCGATCGCTTTGCCGCGCATGAAGAGCGTCGTTTCCTGCTGGACGAACTGGACGCGCACGCTGGAGACAACGCCACATGACGGTGGGTTCAGGAAAGACCATCCGGCTGTTCTGCGCGCGCTGAGCTTGCCGCAATCCGCTACCTCGCTCCGGCGGCTGCTGCGGGATCCCTTGGGCTATGTTTGGCTAAGAGTGTTGGGGATGACCGCGCCTGAGCTGGCCGTTCAGCCGCTGCAACTCGATGCGGTGACCTTCGGTGAGCTCGTGCATGAATTGCTGCGCCTCGCGGTCGAGCGCATGCCCGGCCTTGTCAGCGCAACGCCAGCAGAAATTGATAGCGCGCTTGAAGCAGCAGCCAACAGCATCGCGGAGCACTGGCCGCTGACCCGGGCAGTGCCGCCGAGGTTGCTCTGGCTGGACACGATCGAAGAGGCACGGCGACGGGCCCGCCGCGGACTCACGGTAGATGACCGCTTCGGTCCTGGTACCCACAGCTTCAGCGAGGTGCCGTTCGGCACGCCTGAATCGCAGGCAAAGTGTTCCGATCCCTGGCGCGAAGACCAAGAGGTCCTGATCGGCCGTTTCGGCATCCTCTTGAAGGGCCGAATTGACCGTGTCGACGTGAAGTCCGACCGCCGTGGCGTCCGGATGTCCGACTACAAGACCGGCAAGACCCCGCGCGATCTGCGCGACGTCATCGTCGGCGGCGGATCGGAAGTTCAGCGCGCACTCTACGCCGTCACGATAAAACAGCTCATCCCCGAGGCAAGCACAATCATCTCCCGCCTCGTCTACCTCGACACCATGGAACCTCCGGCGCGTCTTGAAGGCGACATGCTCGAGCAAGCGGAAGAGACACTGCTGCGCTTCATCGATATCGCGGTCGAAGGGCTCAGAGCTGGGATCGCCTATCCCGGACCAGATGCGTTCGCAGGCTACAACCAACTCAGGATCGCGCTGCCTGCGGCGCTCGACCGCTACCAGCTGCGCAAAGATGAAGGTTTCAACGCCGCGCAGCACAAGCTCGCGCCCCTTTGGAGGGAGCGGTGATGCTGAGCGATGCCCTCGAGCGCAGTCGCGTTCTCACGGAACTCGACAGGACATTGCTGGTCGAAGCGGCCGCGGGCACGGGCAAGACGTCGCTGATTGCCGGCCGCGTCGTCATGCTGATGTTGCACGGTACGCCGCCCCGCAGCATAGCCGCGATTACATTTACCGAACTGGCCGCCAGCGAGCTGTCGCTGCGCATTCGCGAATACGCAGCCCAGCTGCTGGCAGGAGAAGTCCCAAAGGTCTTGCGCGGGGCTGTGACCCTTGAGTTGCTCAACGAACGGAAGGCTGTCCTCAGGTCGGCAATCGATGCCTTCGACGAGATAACCGCGTGCACGATTCACGCGTTCTGCCAGCAGATTATCATGGCCTATGCCGTCGAAACGGGACTCGACCCCGGGTCGAGAATGATGGACGGGCCTGCGGCAGACGCGATGTTCGAGAGCGTCATCTCCAAATGGCTGTTCGAGCGTCTCTCCCTACATACAAGGGAGGGCGAGGATCCGGTCGCGGTCCTCTCCAGATTCGAGCCCTTGAAGGTCGTCAAGGATAGCTTCGACCTTGCCAAGCTCAAGCTTGAGCATCCGGGGGCCGGCACGGTTTCGGTCGACTTCTCGCTGCGAAAGGATATCGAATTTGTCGAGAGCGTCCGTGCTTTCCGACGCTGGCAAGCGGACTATCCCAAGGAACGCCGCACCGGGACCCTGGTTGGAGAGTTCGAAACCCTCGCCGCATTTTATGAGAACTGCTTCGAGACGCAGCCAACCTTTGCTCGGCTATGGGAACTTGCCGACCCGCCGCGTACTGCTTCGATGAAATGGAACGAGTTCGCTTTTAAGAAGCAGCGCAATCTCGGGTATTGGAAATCAGCCTATGGCAAGGACAAAGGGCCGGAACTCGATCAGCAGGCCGAGACGCATTCTCATAACTGTGAAACGCAATTCGCAGAGCTCCTCGGCCAGATCGGCAATGCCATGGTCGATCAGATGTCACGTGCCCTCGACCCCGTCACCGACCTCTATGTTGAGCGCAAGGGCGACGCGGCTGTCCTCGATTTCGACGACCTTCTGCTGCGCGCACATGCCCTTGTGACCAAGAACGATGTCGTGCGCGAGGCTGTGGGTCGACGTTTTACGCATATCTTGGTCGATGAATTTCAGGACACCGATCCCGCCCAGGCCAGCATCCTGTTTTCGATCGCGGCGCGCGCCATGCCCGATCGCTGGCAAGATGCGGACCTTCGTGATGGGGCGCTGTTTGTGGTCGGCGATCCCAAACAATCTATCTACGCCTTTCGTGGTGCCGACATCGACAGCTACAATCAGGCGAAGCGGACGATTGCACGCTTGGGGGACGACCGCGTCGTCCACATAGGGGCCAACTTTCGCTGCCAGCCAGGCATCATTGACTACGTGAACGCCGCCTTCCAACCGGTTCTTGATGCCGACGGTCAGCCAAGCTATGGCGCACTCACCGCCACACGCGAAGGCGCCTTCCATGGCCTGCCTTCCGCGTCCCACGTGACCATTGGCGACGGTCGAACGGCGAGCATGCCCGAGCAGCGCGACGTCGAGGCGGCCGACATTGCGCGGATATGTTCCAAACTCGTTGGCGCAATCGAGATCGAAGGCGAGCACGATGGCAGGCGCCGCCTCCTTGAAGCGGGCGACATTGCCCTGCTTGCTCCAACCGGCACTGACCTTTGGCGCTACGAACGAGCACTCGAGACGCTCGGGCTTGCCGTCGCGTCGCAGGCCGGCAAGACGCTGTTGCTCCAGCAGGAGACTCAGGACGTACTGGCGCTGCTGCGTACGCTGGCGGATTCGCGCGACCGGCTTGCCTTCGGTGCCTTCATGCGCGGACCCATGGTCGGTCTCACCGATGAAGAGTTGCTCGACGTCGCCGAAGAAATCCATCAGGCCGGACCAGACGCCTCGCCGACTGGCCTCTTTGACATCACGACACCGCCGGCTCTGGTGTCCCATCCCATCGCCAGCTTCATCCTCGAGATCCTGCAAAAACTCCGCGCGCGGGTGAACGTCACCACGCCGCGCATTTTGTTGGCCGAGGCCATCGAGCAGCTTCAACTGCGCGTCGCACTGTCTGCGCGCAGCGGCAATAACCGGGCCGGGCGCTCACTTGCCAATCTTGATCGGATCGTTGAACTGGCGCGGCCATTTGATGTCCGGGGGCTCCGGTCTTTCGTCCGTCATCTCCAGCTCGATTGGGACCGTCGCGCCTCGCGGCAGGAGGGCCGGATCGACGCGTCGAAGGACGCGGTCGAGATCGTGACCATTCACAGCGCCAAAGGCCTTGAGTGGCCGGTGGTGATCCCCATCAACATGGGCACTCGTGCAAGACCCTCCGAGCGTTTCGTTCATCGTCAATCCGACAACACGCTGCACTGGATCATCGGCGGCGTCTGTTCCTCTGCACTCAAGCGTGCTCGGGAGGAGCAAGCGCGGCGTCAGGCGCTGGAAAATCAACGCATGTGGTATGTTGCCTCCACGCGCGCCCGCGACCTGTTGGTCGTTCCCAATCTTTCGTCGGCCAAGCCAGGCGCGTGGTCGAAACTGCTCAACCTGAGATTCGACCTGCTTGAGGAATTAAAGTTCAACCAACTCGAGCCACGCACAACCGCCAATTTCGACGCGGCCGCGTCACCTCAGGACGCAGATACTTTCGCACGGCAAGCCGCAATCGTTCAGGCAGCCTCACCACCACTGCGCTGGGTCAATCCCAGTGCCCACGATGCGGATCGTGCCGAAATCCTCGCACCGACTATGGCGGCCGACCCGAGCGGCGCGTTCGAATATATCGAGCCCATTGGGGCCGGCAGGACTCGCGGGCTGGTTCTTCATAAGCTTATGGAGGAACTTCTGACGGGTGAACTTTCACCGCAAGATGACGTTGCCGCCCGCGCTGAACGTCTTCTCAACGAGCTTCTTGCCATCGACGCTGCGGAGGGAGCGCTCCCTGCTCCAGGCGCAATCGCGACGACCGCGCTGCAGACCTATCGGCTGCCGTATGTGCAACGTCTCTTGCCTGTCCTTGCACCTGAACTGTCTATCTGGGGCGAGATAGGAGTCGGCAATCTTCTCGCCGGACGTGTTGATGCGATCGCAATCGAGGACGGCAAAGTCCTGGAAGTTCTGGACTGGAAGAGTGATCGCGACACAAGCCTGAACCGCGCTGCGTATGTCCAGCAGTTGCAGCGCTATCTTGAGGCAACGTCGGCGCCACGCGGCGCGATCGTATATATGACCACCGGCGAAATCGTGCCTGTCCTACCCGCGAATTGAAGCTCACCGGCCCGCACCACAACCTTCGTTAGCCGAAAGCAGGCGTCGAACGGCATGAGCCATGGCGCCGATTGCGGACCGGAAGTTTTCAAGAGTGGCGATGCTGATAGCTGCCGTTCGCTAGGCTCGTGCGGAGCAGAGCCGAAATCTGGGGCTACCAACCGGTAGAGACCTGCACGCGCTTGGGTGAACGTTCGAATACAGTGCATTTTTAAGTCTACTTTCGGGTTCTGTAGGGCCGTTTCAGTTGATCATGCTCGTCCGCACAGATGATGTGTTGACTTGGTGGGTTTAACCGCCAGTCTACAAAGGGAGGTGGCGTCATCGATTCGGCGAATGGGGATATGGACCAAGCGAGCATCGCGGTTCGCATGGCGGCGAGAGGACTGGTCGAAACGCACCGTGCGTCCCTGACCAGCCGTGAGGTCTTATCTCAAGGTCCGGGAATGTCTTCCGCTCTGCGGCGCGGAATGGCTCTTGTCTCGGCAATGGCGCTGCGGGACTGTTTTCCTTCGGACATCGCTAGCCAAGTGAATGATTTCACGACACTCGCGACGCGACCCATCCGGGAATGGGGTCCGGTTTCATTCGCGCGATGCGAAGAACGTAATGCCATCCTTGTGGACGAGGGATACGGCACACCCACCGCCGACTGTATCGATCTGGCAGAGATACGAGACGAGGGGTCGATCGTAGAGGACGTTTTTCACGATAAGCTGAGAACTGCCCTGTCGAGAGTCGGAAAGAATGCGGACAGCCTTTACCGAGCGGTGCGCGAGAACATAATCCGGCGACCTTGCCGGACAAGAAGGGAAGTCCTGGCCTTCGCAAGCGAGAATCCCGAGCTTGCTTCGGAAATCCCGTCGTTCTTTTCTCCGCTGCCGGCTTCGGCACTCCATGGCAAGACATTGAGACTGTGCGCCCGTTGCAACGCTCCCCTTTTCGCCACTGCCGACCGCTCAACTTTTCCACTGGGGCGGTGTGCCGTCAGGGAATGCCGCATGTCGTGGCCTGACACTGCCGTGGGCGACGAGCACGACGTTCCTGTCCACGACGACTGGCGCATGGCGAACCCTGCCATCATGACTTTCTGGGTCGGTCCAGGCCTGCCGGAGATCGCCCTTTATGACGCACTCCGGAAAAAGAGGTCCGATGTCGTTCTTTATCCAATGTGCGATCTCGCCGACATCGGGATCGACGGAACGAAAATCGGGATCGATGTAAAGTCCTATTCGAGCGCTGCCGTTCTCGGGAAACGCTTCTCTGCGGGCATAGGCGGCTTACTTTCCTTCCGACGCCGGATCGTGGCCGTGCCGGATTTCTGGTTACAGTCCGACCGCGATTACCTGCGTACGGCTTCGGCCGTGTCCAAGAATAAGGACGGCATAGAGTTCAAGTCCGTTTCCCAGGTGGCGGAGGCGTTTTCGTGAGAGAGCGTCCCGAAGGCTACTCAAACGTCATTGCGGTCCAGTGGCTCTGTGCCGCGGTCGAACAGTTCATAGGAACCAACGATCTGGCGGATACGCCCGGATTTCTCTCCGGCTTTTCTTCGATAACAGACCATCCCTCGCTGTCGTCTTTCGTAAGGGCCGCTTTCTCGCTGCGCCAGCTCGGTGTGAGCTACACCTCCGAGAACGAGCTCCGCCAGGCTGTCTACGACTTCCTTACCTGGGAGGAAATGAGGCGGGAGGAAGATGATAACTATGTCGACCAGCCATACAACATCGACCCCCGCTCGAGACGCATCACCTTCGTGCGCAGGGCCGGAAACGATCCCAGGATCGAACAATGGGCACAAGCCCTTGAGAGAGGCGTTCCCATCCGATTTCATGGCATGTCGCCCGCAAGCGAGGGGAGGCCGATGGGCGTCGACCCACGCGAGGCAGGAGCGCGGCGCATTACCGTCGATCTCGCCGAAGCTGCGGAACACCTGCCGGAACGCCCGTACCACAACATTTCCGCGCGCGAACGCAGCCCCGTTTTGATACCGCTAGCCGATCTGCAGGCCATCGCAGAACGTTTCGACGCCATTGATGCCGCCGATGCCAACAGGACATCCAAAGCATGGTCGAGGCGTCTTCTGGATGCCAACGGGGCGGCAAAGGTGGAGGTTCTGACCCCTGCGGCCAACAGGTCACGACTGGAGCCAGCCGATACAATCACCCTTGACGGACTCAAACACATGATCGGCCTGCCCGGTACAGGCAAGACGACACTTGTTACTCTTATCATCGCCTGGCTCTACGAACGGAAACTCCGCACCGTCGTTCTGCTTCCGTCAATTGAAGTCAGCTTCAATCTCATGGCGGATTTATCCGGCTATGGTGTCGATGTCGGCCTGCTGATGGGCCAATCTCCCGACACCCGTCTCAACCATGCCCGCAAGCTGGCCGAACGCATCGGTTCCCTGGACAATGCCAGAGGTTTCGGCCGCACTGTTCCGTTCGCAGACCTCATGTCCGTGAATTGCGCGCTGGCCGGATTCGACGACAGGCACGACGACGAGCAGCCATTTCCGCATCTCGATCCACCTTGCACGCGCATTTCCCAGGCAAAACTGAAGGCCGACGGAGCGCCGCGAGATAAGGAGTCGACCTCATTTTGCCCGGTCTCCTCATGGTGCGGACGTATGAAGGCGGCACGGCAACTTGCCGAGCGCCATGTTTGGCTCGGCCATGTAATGTCGCTCGACACAAGGATGCCGCCGCATTTCGCTGAAGAGCACATCCGCCATATAGAAGCCGTTGCCCGGGCTTCGGATGTTGTTATTGCAGACGAGGTGGACGGTATCCAATCCGTCCTCGACGGCCGGGCCGTCGGCGAGATCACGATATCCGGGGCGAAGTCCTCATATGAAAACAGGCTACTCGACGATCTCCTGAAGCCGATCGCTCTTGGAGAGAATGACAGAACAGGAACGAATGTCGCCGATTACGCGTCCAAGGCGACCCGTTTCATCGACCTGAACAGGTTTCTGGTCCGGTTGCTGCAGAACGATCGCGCGGCATCAGGCAACCGATTCTTCGCCAGCTACGACGATGCCTTCGTCACAGGCAACAGGGTAGTCGCCGATCTTTTCGGAGACCCCGCCAAAAGCCACGGTACCGATGCGGAACGTTCAGCCGAGGATGAACGCGTCGGGGCAATCATGGCATTCTGGGATGCCTGCATAAGGCAGGTGCTGTTCAGGACGCTCGATACCGCCGACGGCGAAGAAAGGGATTTCGACATCCGGCGCACGGGAATCACCCTATCGAAATCGGATGAGGAGGTACAAGAGGCCTTCCGCAAGATCGCCGATTTCCTGCAGGATTGGCTGTCTTATCCCTCCAGCGTCCAAAAAGCCGATGCCATCGAGCAGGCGCGGGAAGCCATGATGGCATTCGTTTCTCCCAATCCCGAACTCGGCATGGCCAAATCCGCGGCCCTGTTCACGTTTCTGGTCAACATCTCCAGCGTGGTCATGCAATTCCTTTCCCTGCTGCCGGCACAGCATGTGATGGCGGCGGAAGGGGTCCACCGCTCCCCGATATTTGTTGACGGCATCAGCATGGATTTCGGTCGCCTCGTCCCGGATTCGATTATCGGACGGCTTGCCGGGGTTCGCTTCCTCTTCCAGCAGCGCAGGGGACGCAACAGCCTCCAGCTCCATTATGTAACATTCGAGGGAGCACCAAGAATGCTCCTCTACCGCTTGCACGAATTGCTGCGGCATGACGGCATAAAGCGGGGGCCGAATGTCCTGCTCACTAGTGCGACATCCTTCCTTGCAGACAGCCCCGCATTCCACGTGCCAGTCGGCCCGGATTATATCCTGCGTCGGGCGGACAGCGACACCGCATGGAAAGAGAACCGATACCTCCTGAAAACTGTTCCAGACCCGCAGAATCCAAAGAAGGCCCTCCGATTTTCCGGAGCGCCCTACGAAGACCGGGAACGCATCATGCGTGCGATGACCAATCACTTCGTCAGGGAAGGCGGCCTGTTGCAAAGCCTGCTCGCGGATTCGTTCGCCAAGGGCCGCAAAGTTGCATTCGTCGTCAACGGCTACGAACAGGTGCGGCTGGTCAAAGATCACGCGATGTCCGTTTCCGAACGCAACGGACGCAGGCTGATTGCCGTCGTCAATGCGGTCCCCGAAGGCAACATGGGCGATTATGTCACCGCCGCCCAGGTCGAACGGCTCGGTGAAAGAGATGATTGGGATGCCGTCGTCTTTCCGATGAAGGCACTCTCACGCGGCGTGAACATCGTTTTCGGCGGGCCGCTCTATGCCGGAACGGACCTGGCGGACAAGGCGGCCATCGGCACTGTCGCTTTCCTGACGAGGCCGCATCCGGCACAGGAGAGTTTCGACTTTGTCGCCGGGATGGTCGGCCGAAGCTCCATGGAGTTCGACCACGAAAGGTTCGGCCGGGACGTAGATCCGCGGGAACTGGCGGAACGGCTGCGAACCATCCGTCGCCAAACGATGACCGACGTTCGCAGACTTTTGCGCCACTCAGTCAGGTTCGGCACGCTGGGCAATCTCAATGAGGCTTTCGTCGCCGATGTCATGATTGACGTCATCCAGACGATCGGGCGGTCGATGCGCAACGGATGCAAGACACGCGTCTTGTTCGTGGATGCTGCCTGGGCACCGAACTCAACCCGGCCTGAAGGCCCGTCCGAAGACACAGCCGCCACGAGCTACCTCGTTGCGATGCAGCGCATTCTCGACCGCCTCGTGAACTCTAAGGATGCCGTGCACGCCGAAATATATGAAGCCCTCTACAGGCCATACCTCGAGCCGCTTTCCCAATGTCAGGGCCTGCTGGTCAAGGGAAATGACGGACAATAGGAAGCTGCATGTTTTATCTGTCGAAGCCCGAACAGAAGACCGAAAGTATCTCCGTCATGGGATTGTCCTTCCTTGGCGGCAAAATGCCCACCCAGGATTGCGTGAAGGTAAGCTGGCATTCCGACATGGCCCAGGCCTTCGCCGCTGTGGCCACGGCAGCCAGGAACACAGGAGACGCCGCAGGAAACCGCCTTCCTTATGCTACATTGAGAGCCTTGCTCTCCGCCGGGCTTCCGGATCCGATCTATGTGGACTCCGAACTGGGCGGGATCGGCTGGCACGACAGCGAGAAGGGTCCGCGGTCCTTTGCCGAATGCGTTGCGTCTGAAGAAGAATGCCTCAAGGCCGTTTCGAATGCAGTCCGCATGTGGGCGGCGAAAGTGCTGGCTCCGTGGGCGGAATCCCGAGGGCTTCCTGCCGACTTCGTCGAAGACATCACGCGTCTCGCCATAGAGGGATCTGCCGCAATCGCTTTCCGGAAAACGCTCGAGACCGAGGATGGCAAGGGCAAGGACTTCACGGATGTCCGGGACATCATCCATGCAGAAGCATTCCGACGCATTGCCGGGACGGAGCTGTTTCCGGGAAAGGGGCCTGTCCGTGTGTTGATTCGGTCTTCTTCCCGTGAAAACTCTATCTGTTTCGTGACCTTCCCCAGGGCGGCCGCCGCCGGATCGTGGTCCATGCAGGCCCGGCTTACCGTCGAAACGCTTCCCGGCAGGCCGCAACCTTTCGTCAGGCTCGATGTATCGCGCAAGCGTTGGACGCCGGATGTTCCTGCCAAATTCCTGCCCCGACAAAGGAAACTGACGGCGGCCGTCTTCGGCGAGGATGAAAGGCGGGCGGTTTCCTTCCATGTTCCGATCCTGAAAGGGGCCGTCAGCGAGCCTGAAGACCCGGCCTATGTGCTCGGCGCGCTCAAATCGGGCGTCGATACGGGCCTTGGCTTCGCACAGCTCGTGATGTCGGGGCCGCGGGACGGGGCATTCGTCGGCATCGCCTATTCCACGGCATACGAAACGACGCCTTCCGTGGCAACGGGGGCGACGGAGCTTGACTGCGTCGATTGCTTCGACCGAATCGCCGAGGCCATGAAAGGTGTTCTCGAGCCGCTTTCTGTCGAACCTGTCGACAAGGCGAAGCGCGTCAAGCGCCGCGACGAAGACATTCCGGCCATGAAAGCCGTGATGGTTCTCGAAGAGATCGCACGCTCGCTCGGATACAACGACATCGACGACAAGGCGATCGCGGAAACCTGGAAAATGCTTACCGACGGCGATCTGCCTCCGTCAGTGAAAGTCCCCGCCGATCTTGAAAGCCAAAGGGAACGCTTCGATGCGTTGCGGGAGGACAATTCGGCGAGGCTCCGTCAGGTGTTCGGCAGCAGTCTGCCTGTGCTGATCATCGTTTCCGCAAGCGCAACTGATGCCGAACATATCGGGATGGCCGTACGGACACTCTTCAACAGCCGTCTGCGCATCGAATACAGGCTGATGCCCGAAGGCGTGCACGGCCCCCGCAAGTCTCTCGCGGTTCCAGGCGGGAAAGCACGGAACAGGTATGAAAACCGGGTTTCCCTCTGGAAGCCGTTCGCACAGAAGCTGGCCGAGGAGTTCGGGCCGACTCGCGTCCTGGTCCACGCCCGCAAATTCGCCGACGATGGCGTGAACAAGATCGCGGGTCGCGTGGCGCTGGCCCGCTACGGCGACTGCAACGTCCAGTATCTCGACACCAAGGGCCCGAAAGTGGATGACTGGTTCTTCCGCATACAGGCTGCCGTACTCGACCTTATGTTCGGCCATTCCGCGCTTGTTTCCCCGGTCAGGGACAACGTCGCCGAAGCATTCCCGGATCCTGCGACCCGGCCGGAGACGATCACCGGGATTTCCATCGTTTCGCTGAACCGGACCCGCACCCGGCAGGCGTCATCCTTCTTCCTGTCGGTCTCCATCGATATCGAGAGCGGGAGCACGACAGCCAGGGCAGGGCGGCCCGTCAACGGCACCATAGACATCACCGATCCGCTTCCGTTCTTCGACCTGCTGAAGACAGTGGCTGGCTGGGATGAAGCCGACACCGGGAACGGTGAAACGGAAAAATCGGACTTCCAGACGTTCGTCGCCGAGATCGTGAGTTACGAATGTGACCGCGGCCACAGGCCTCTTGTCATGTTCGAAGGAGACCATGCCAGGAAACTCTGGCCAGCCCTTTCCAACAAGGGATGGGACGAACCGTGCAAGCTTGTCGGCACAGATTTCAATCCGTCCGAGTGGCCGGGAGCGCGGATCGTGCGCATCCAGGACCAGATCGAGCCAACCGTCATCACCCGCAAGGAGCAGACCTTCGCCATTCTCGACCCCGAAACTGGCGCGGAGACTGGAACGAAGACCCAGAACACACACACCCTGACCGAGCCTGGACGCCTCGTGCGCTTGGCCGGACCTGCAGATAACTACATCTCCACCGGGCATTTGGACGGAACCCAGAAACTGCCCAAGGGGCTGTCCGTCTACAGGCCGATCCCCCAGATGAAGGCAGCTGCGGCTGCGGACCTTCCGCCTGCGCTGGCTTTCATGAATGTCAAGATCGAAGGCGAGCGCGATCTCACCGGAGAGCCATACAAACTGCCGGGCACCATCGGCATTCTGGCTGTCCATTGCCTCGAAGGCGATGACCCGGACAGGATAGCGGCTCTGTGTCATGGACTGCGCTTCGGGTTCGGCCACACACGCTCGCCCGTCAAAATGCCCGCACCTCTTTTCCACGCCAAGAAAGTCGCCGAGTACATTCCTGCATACATCCTGACGGAAGAGGACGAACGCGAAGATTCGGCTGAAACCGTCGAACCCGCAGACCCGGAGGAGCCGGATGAGTCTGATGGACTTGCATCTCCCGAAGACGGGGACGGCACGGATGATGCTGGCAACACGCGGCCGGAACCGCAGGCATATTTGGGAGACCTGTCGTTCATGAACGGAACAAACGGACCGCACGGTGCTACCGTCATTCCGAAAGATTCCTTCTCGAAATCGAGAACGACGACGCTTCCTGCTGAAACCCGCGCCAACGCAAACGGTGACCCGAAAATCGAAGCCCTTCTGGAAATGATGTGGCTGGGGCCGTTGCCCTCCTGCATCACGGAAGACTGGATGGTGTTGCTTCTCACCGCCCATTCATCGGTCAAGCCGAGGCAGAAACTGTACGATCTGGCCATGAAGGTAGAGGTGCCGATGAAAGTCGTGCTGCCTGAGACCGACGTCAAGGACGACCGGTCTTTTGCTCGGTTCCTGATGGCCCTGCTCCAATTGGGGGATTCAATAGTTTTTGCCAAAACGGCGATCCCTCGCACCATCGACAAGAACAGGAGGAGATGGATTTTCAATCCGGTCTACGAGCAAATTGCCCGCAAAGGGAAGAACGGGGCCAAGTCAGAAACGGGGATTTCGATCGTAGATACGCTTTATGACTCCCCCATCCACACATTGAAGAAATTGCATGAGGGCGGAGACGGGTTGCTTGCCAGGCAGTTCATGACCGTCGAATCCATGTTCAGGCCGGAGAAGGCTGCCATTTATGCCGAGGCAGCCGGAAAGTTGAGGCAGGAGTTCGACATCGAATATGCCGACACCGAGGCCTTTTGCTACCGGATGGCGGCATTCCAAGAGCGCTTGATAGACTACCGGAACCTGAAATCGCTCCTGGCGGAGCAGGAGCAGAAGAAGGCGTCGCCTCGTATCGGCCGTCTGGGCATGGATGACTACCAGACAATAGCCGAAGAAGCCGAACCCGTACGCCCTTCCGCGCCTGAAGTGAACGCAGCCTGGTTGCGGGACAGGATGTCGCTCAGCGGTGCTTTCAGAAGCCATCTCCACAACCACCGCACTGAGATCAGGGAAGCGCTTGGCGATGTGAAGGCATGGCCTGAAGACAAGCCATCTAGTGAAGTGATTGCCGATTGTGTCGCGAAGCTCTTCTCGGTTCCCGAGCCGATCCTGGCGGCGATATCGAGGCGGGACAAGGAAAGCCTGTTCAGGCCGTTCTACCGCAAGATCGAGACGACCGTCCGGGCGATTGACGAAAGCCGCCCCGAGGAAAAGCGGCTGTCGCCCGCCAACTGGGAGGACGATGGCACCTCACCTGGAATCTTCGCACGCTTGTCTGAAGGCGGATACAGGCAGTTCGCCGACGAGTTCGCGAGAATCCGCGCGATCGAAAACCCGTCGCTTCCTCTCGAACGGGCAGTGAAAGCTGCCGGAGAGGAATTCAGGGAAGCTGCGGAATTTATCGAAGCGAGACGCAAGGCGTCGCTTTGGTTCTTCGCCAATGACGACCGTTCCGACAATCCGTTGTACGAAGCCTATCTCGATAGTTTCGAAAACGGAGAGGTCGCCGTCCCCGGTGAAGACGGCCAGTCAGGCACGACCGGGAACGCACCGGAAGTACGGAGCGGGCCGGAAGTACAGGCGGAAATCGAGATCGGGAACATAGCGTCGCAGGACGCCGGACAAGAAGCCGGAGCCGGGCAGGCAAGGGGGGCTGACATGGGCATCGAGGACATCTTCCGCGCTATTGTGGTGGAAGCAGAACACGGGGTTGAAAAGCTGAATAAACCCGATTGGGATAGCCTTTCAGCCTCTCTGTCGGTCATTTCCGTCCTTCTGGACAAGGCAAAGGCGGCTGTTGCCGCCTTGCCGCGTCAGGTGTCGAATGCCGCATTGCTCGCCCGGGTGCAGATTCTGGACAAGGAAGCCGCTGAAATTTGCGAGTTCCTCGGGTCTGAACATACAGCGCTCCTCTTGCCGGAGGAGGGCAATATCGAGCCGTCATCCGCTGAATTGGCTGAAATGTGCCTTGGTGAAGGGGAGGAGGCACTTAACGGCACGAAGCTCGCCGTAGCTGCTTACACAGAACTCGACGAGAAAATGTCGGCGGCCAAGCCAGCTGAAAAAATCCTACTCGCCCCCTCAATGAACGAGGAGGTCGGAAAAGCCGAGTCCGGCATCGGCTCTATCGCCATAGCGCTGGCAAACGCCCTGTCTTATCTGGCACCGGCCGCTTTGCCGTCCCCTGACGGTGGAGACTGCCCCGGGAAAGGAACGCTTCAATCGGACGAAGTCCGGGAACAGGAAAGAGAAACACCCGAGGCGGCAGGCAGTGACCGGGAAGCGGTTCCAGCCGCCGAACCTGTTGCGGCTGGAGCGACGGAAGCGGAAGACAATCCGGATGACGCGGACGATGTTTTCGCGGAAGTCATCCCGGAAGACGACATTCTTGACCCTGAAACAGCCGAACACGACGTCGTGCCAATGGCAGAACCTTTGCCGCAAGATGGCGGTTCCGTCGTGGCGGTTCCTGAAGCCGAGGTTGAAACTCCGCCAGCGGAAGACCTCGAAACCCTTAGGATAGACCAGTCCCTCGACAGGTTCATGGCTTCGGGAAGCTATTCGCTTGCCTACCATCTAGCACGGGCCTCCGAGGCCGAAGACCCGTCACGGCCGCTTGTCATCACTTCAAAGGAAGCGAAGCTTGCGGCAATCGCGGGCCACCTCAACCACACCGCCCTTCAGTCCAACCCCGTTCTCGTTTCGTCATGGGTCAGCGAGGCATTCAGTTCGGTCGAAGCAATCGGCCAGGACAGCAAGGAGGAACGCGCGTCGGCGCGGCTTCTTTCATTGATGCCGCTTGCGATCGAACTGGCTATCTTCTCGCCATCTTACGGGAGCGCCGAAATCCTGCGTTCCTTAAACTCGTTGCCTGGAGACCTCGGGAAAAATGTGAGTGAGGTTTTCAAGAACCTCGACTCCCTCAAGCACACGACGATCGTCCTGTCCCGGGCCATGCTCGCCAATGTCGCCGATGAAATGGATCTGACGAAAGCCCTGAGCGAAAGCCGGGCGCACCTATTCCAAAAAATCGAAGGCTTTCAGGCGCTGCGATTCAACTACCAGCCCGGAAACAAGATCAAGAACGAGCTGTCCCGCAGCGACAATCTCATCGGAAAACTGCGGACCCAGATCACCAAAGGCAGGGATGACGACACGACCCTGGCCGTCGTGAAAAACTTTGCCGAGAGCCTCAAGGACCGTTCGGCCATCATCGAACTGCTCGACGAAACGCATGCAATGCATCAGGACCGCTCGAAGGGGCTGGACGGTGTCGTGCGCAACCGCCTGGTTTCCTTCCTTGAGAATTTCCGGGATGCCGCCAACAACTATATCGACCTCAAATCCGAAATGCGGGAAACCAGCTCGGCGGAACGTCCGAAAGCCCGCGACCTGGCGAAAAAGATTTCGCGGTCCCTGAACAATATGACCGCGGCCGTGGAAGTAGCCTCTCAGGACGAAGGTCTGATCGGAACAGCCGCACGGCACGTCGCTCTGCGCCTGAAGAAACTGTCGGCCATCGTTTCGGGGGAGCAAGTTCCCTCCGCCAACAGCAACGAATACCTTCAGGCCTGCCACGCCGAGATCGCCCTCCTTCCCGAACTTGATTACGGACGCTCCTGGTTTCCAAGTCCGTATTCCGCCGCGGAGATGGTCGGCCTTCTTTGCAATGCAAAGCTCCCGTTGCTCCCTGAAAAGGGGCAGGAGCGGGACGAGGCGTTCGACAACATCGTCCGCCAACGCATGGACCGCGGCTCGTTCGTCGGCGCACGCATGCTTCTCGATGCCGACGATTTTCTCGAAATCAACCAGGAACTCGCTGAAAGCCTCGAAAAGGAAGTCGGAGCAAACATCCTCACCGCGAAGACATCCATGAAAGACGACATCGGCCAAGCTCGGAAGGTTGTCGAACGCGTCATGCGGTTCGGCTCGTTGCGGCAAGGCACCGATGCCGAACAGGCCGCCTCCCTCCTCGACCGTCTCGAAAAGATCGAAGCCGTAGACGTCCCCATTGCCCTTGAGCCGGGCGCTCGCATTGAAGAGGAAATTGACGGCATATTCGATGTCAGCGTGGCTCAGGACGAAATCGAAACGATCCGAGAAGGGGCCCAAGCACTTCTGGAGGAACCGCGCATCCGCCTCCAGAAAGACATTGACGAACTGTCATCCAATGGCATCGACCCCAAAATCTGCCAGAAGCTGCGGGCGCTTTGCGAAACTGACGACCTCCTGACAGCTGAAGAGCATATCCAGGAAGTCAGGAACGAAGGCCGCCTGCCGGAATCGCGCCGCCGCAACTGGAGGTTCGAGACCTTCCGGGATGAAGTGCTTCCCGCTCTGGAACACTACCGCGGCGACATCGCCAGCAACGTGTCCCACGCAATCATGAACGGAGATGCATTTGAAGGGATAGCCTACGACCAGCTTTCGGAAACCCGCCGGAAGGAATCTGTCGAGATCGTCACGGAATGGCGGGAGCTGTTCCGCAAGTTCCATGTCAAGGACTTCGCCCCCTTCGCGGCAAGTTTCCTCGAGAAATTCGGCATAAGGGCCGAGTTTAAGGACATAGCCAACATCCCTGTGCCTCCGATCGCCAAGGGAAAAATGTATGTCGGCGATTTCAAGCTCGACATCCCGACCGACACAGAAAGCCTGCTGTTACCTGATTTCGGCTCCCGAACCGAGGGCAATTACCGTGTGGCCGTCAGCCAAACCCTCCCTGCGGAAAGCACGTTGCAGAAACTGACGACGGGCAACGGCCTGATCCTGATGGTCAGCGACATCGTCACACCCGAAGAGCGCCGGAAGTTCCTGATGAGGAACCTGGCAGCCAACCGCCGCATATTGCTGATCGATTCAGCAACAATTTCCTACGCTGTCAGCGAACCGCAGATCAGGGCGCTGACGCTGATCGAACTGGCTCAGCCCTACAGCTTCGCCGAACCCTATGCCGACTGGGGGAGGAGTGCTGTCCCCCGTGAAATGTTCGTCGGACGCTCGCAGGACATTCGGGCGATCCTCCTCGATAGCGGCTCGAACATCGTCTATGGCGGCCGCCGCATGGGCAAGACCGCTCTCCTGAAACATATCGAGCTGGAGAACAACGACCCGAAAATGGGCAGACTTGTCGGCTTCGTCGATGCCCATCAGATCGGCAAGGGGCATCTGGCGACCAAGGTTATCTGGCAGGAGATCGCGAGGGCGCTGCCTGAGATTTTCCAGCTCAATACTCCAATCGACGCAACACGGGTAACCCAGGTGATCAAGAGGTGGCTGGCCGATGACAACCGCCGCCGGATTTACCTGCTGCTGGACGAGTGCGACCAGTTCATCGTCAGCGATGCTGCGAACGGCTATGCCGAGTTCCTGGCGCTCCAGCAATTGATGACCGACACCAACAGGCGCTTCAAATTCGTGCTGGCAGGACTGTCGAACGTCACCCGTCTCGTTCAGACGGGCAATCCGCCACTCAAGCAGATTTCTGCCGACCCGAGACGCATCGGCAGCCTCACTGGCGAAGAACGCACGGCGGCCGAGGACCTCGTGCTTCGCCCCTTCGCAGCTCTTGGCCTCGAACTGGAAAGGCAGGACATCTGGAGGATACTGTCTCATTCCAACTACTATCCTGTCCTGATCCAAACCTATGCGAAGCATCTGTTGAAGAAGGTGCTCTACATCACACAGTCCACACAAAAGCCCATCCGCAAGATACCGTCGGAGCAGATCGCAAGTGTGCTGGACGACCAGACGACCAAATCGGAGATCAAGACGATCTTCGACATGACGCTCGGCATCGACCTGCGGTACAAGCTGATCGCCTACGTCGTGGCGAGCCTCGTCTTCGAGGCGGAGGCAGAAGGCCGGATGGACGACGGGTTCACGACCCGTGAAATTCGCGAACACTCGATCGGCTTCTGGGAAGCCGGCTTCAAGGACAAGAACCGGTTCTCCCTCTTCGACGACCTGCTCGACGAAATGGAAGGGTTGGGCATTGTCCGACGGATCGGGACCGACAGATGGACACTCCGCTCGACCGCAGTCGTCCGCCTCCTCGGCACCCGCGACGAGATCGACACTGTTCTGCTCGATTTCACGGAGATGGAAGCCCCTGTCGGTTTCGATCCGAAATCGCACAGGAGGGAGATCAAAGCTGCAAAACACGTCCTGCAGAAGCGGTCCGTGTCGCCGCTCACATTGAGCCAGGAACGCGACATCCTGCTTTCCAGCTCAAGGGCGAGCGTCATTCTCGGCAACAAGCTCGCGGATTACGACATCGTCCCCGCCGTGCTGAAGACGGTTCCTGACTCCTTCTCGGACGGCGACAATTACGACGTAAGAATCCTATCCGTGAACACCGTGGCCGAAATGGCGAACACCCTTCGCGACCAGCGCGTAGTTCAGGGCAAAAAGGCCATCGCCGTCATCAAGCCATCGGCACCGTGGACCGCCGAATGGGTCAAATCGGCGATTAACGCGAAACCCGTGACCAAGGGGGATGTCAGGGTGATATTCGTCGGCGGCCCGCAACACGCTGCCTCAGTTGCCGCCGATGGCCAACTGGCCGGGCTGACATCCCATATCGAGATCATGGTCCTTGAACCATGGTCGACGGCATTCTTCACCGAGATGGTCGACAAGGAACACCCCGGTCCCTCGATCCAGCATTACGAGGACCTGCTTGCCCAATATGGCGGCTGGAATGAGCCGATGTCGCAATATGTCGGCTACGCGCAAAGGGTCAAACCGAAGCAGATGCCAGACGCCGTCGATGCAGCGGCGACCGGGCTGACGGGGGATTACGGAAAGGTGCTCGGAAAAGTTCTCGAATTGATCGGGCCGACCGCCTTCAGCATCAACGACGTCGAGGCGTTCCTCGACCTCAACGACGATCTCAGGGCCCCTGGCATGACCGGAGAGGCGCTCGTTCAATACGGCACGCTGATGGGCTTGATGGCCGTTGCGCCTGCCAAACCCGGGGTCGAACGCCAGAAAAGCTCCTACCTGCCGACGCCCCTGACGGCAGGACTTCTCGGCATGACGCTGCTGGCCGCAGAATGATCGACAAGGCTTTATTCTGGTCCCTTCCGGGCCCCTCCGGTTTCATCGAAGACATCGCCGAAGCCGTCACGAAACATGGTATCGTCGCCATCCAGGCACCTCTCTACCGTGCGCCGGGCCTCTCCGAAGCTGTCATCGAGAGGCTGGAAAACGACGGCTACGTACCCGTCTTCACGGTCCCGAGCAAAGCTGGCGGGCCGATCATTCATCGGCTGGCCATTGCTGCGGGTGAAATGCGCATGTCGATGCGCACCGCCGGGTCTTTGATCGACAAACCCGAGTTCAGAGGTGCCGGATTCTTCATCGAAGATATCGATAACGACGAATGGGACAGCTGGAGCATCTTCTTCAGGTCATATTCCGCGGAATGGCGCAGGCGCTCCAATGAGGCCCTGAAGCCTGTTCTGGCAGCGCTCGTTCCTCCCGATGTCCCGAAGGCCGACCTTGACCGACTCTTCCCTGGCGCATTTGTCCAATGGAACGGCCGCGTTTCTTCTTTTGACATGAGAACCTACATCTCCAGACGGACGGGCAGATTCGCGGCCCTGCCGCTTCTGGATAAGGTGGCGATCGAGGTCGCTATACGGCTTTCCGGCTACGATCCGAGACTAGCAGAATATCTGGTCACCCTCGACCCCGTCTCGGCAATCGATCCATGGGAAACGCTGAAGAAGGCATATGGTGGGAATGCCGACGTCAGGCCGTGCTGGGGCAACGGACTGGTCGATACGATTGACGGAGATGTCTTCGTTCACACTGCGAGCCTGATCGCGGCAGACGACAGGAAGGCCTTCGACATCCGGCGCTGGCGCGCGGTCAGCGGCCCCGTGCTCGACTTCAACGCCACCGTGTGCAGGCACTTTGCCGACACCTATGCGAGCTCCATCGATGCCAAGCTGCCGTGGCGCGTCGCGTTGCCGTTCGGCGAGAAGATGATCACCAATCGATATGACATGGAAAACAAATATTTGCGGGATTGTCTCGGCGATACCCTCGAATACCGGGAAATCACGTTTCTCAGGCAAACAGCAAAAGCGCGCAATGACATCGCCCATAATGAAATCCCGGCAGGCACGTTGCTGAACACTCTCTCGGCGACGTGGAAAACCTACGCCATCAGCAGCAGGAAGGAGACGGTCGGCTGGGATTGGCCGAGATGTGGCCAGAAACTCATCATGATGGTCGGGCCAAGCGGTGCTGGCAAAAGCACTTATGCGAAAACGAACTATCCACCAGATGAGATCGTATCGGCCGACTCGGTCAGGGAAGAGCTTTTCGGCACCTCTGTGGTCGCCGGACCTCAAGCGAAGACATTCGAAGTCGTCACGCAGCGACTGGTCGCCAAACTGTCACGAGGAGAAAGCGCGGTCCTGGATGCGACCAATATCAAAAAGCGCGACCGCCTGAAAATCGTGGACCTGATACCGGAAGACATGAAAGTCGAATATGTCGTCCTCGACCGGGACATGGACGACAAGAGGCGGGACGGAGGCTGGCGCAACGGAAGGAATGGTCTTTTGGAGGGCCATGCTGACATCTTCGCTGCCGAAATCAATGACATTCTTGCCGGAGATCAACGCCCCAACATTCTGGTGACTGATAAGCGGTTAATCGATTACTTCGAAGTAGATTCCGCATGATATTTCCGGGTCGCGTATGCGCGTCCGCTGCAGAAATGGGACAGGCGTAAGCAGAGGTTCCAGAAACAACTAGCTTTTGGCCGTGATGGCTTACCGGATAACCTGTAGCGGCCGTCGAAACGCTCAGGACCAAATCGCCACTACACGCATTCAATGCTCTGATTGGGTTCTGTCTCTAATCGTCTAATGTCGGCTTCTAGGAACGGGCGCAGTTGGTCTGAGTGTCTGATATGCGGCGCGAAGCGGTCGTCCAGAGATCGGCCTACAGAAGTCGATTTGGGGCAAGCATGCCCGCTCAGCCGATGTTTCAGCTTACAGGCGCTGATCGATCGTTGAAGGCCAGTTCGGGTCATGAATGACCTCCCCGAAACAAGCCTTTGCCTCGAGAGTGAAATTATGGCTGATGCATGGGTAGATGCGGTTCAAGAACCGTGCAGTGTGCTCCCCCGCCCGCTCCCCAGCTCCAACAGCAAAAAGGCCCGGATACCCGGGCCGTTTAAGCTTTTCAAATCTAAAGAAGATTTGGAGCGGGTGAAGCGATTCGAACGCTCGACCCCAACCTTGGCAAGGTCCGGCTGGGGCGGCCTAGAAATATGAACTCATTCCGCGCGGAGACAATTTGCCTTGACATTGTTGTTCCTCTTTTGTTCACTGTCAGCATGGAGCGTTGGGAGTAATCGCCATGAACCACATTGTGACGCTGGACACCCGCCATGAAGCCGCCCTTCAGGCAATCGCCGATAAGTTCATTGCTCTCCAAGGGTGATGCGGTGAAGGCGCGCAAGGAAATGATCGTTCTCAACGGCCACCTTCAGGAGCGCCTCGACGCCTTGTCGGCACCGCGCCGGGCGACGGTAGGAGGCTCCAAAATGAGCATCATGCATCTGGACCCCGAGGCCAAGGCGGAACTGCACTCCGAAGCGGAGAGACTCATCGCTCGCTACGAAAGCCCGCTTGAGGCGGTGAAGGCCCTCATGGCCTACAACTGTGAGCTTGAGACCCAGATAGTCGCTCTCGCGCACCGGCATACGGGGCTGGTGCACGTCAGCTATGACGTTACGCCGGCAGTCTTGGGATGACAGCCGTGGGCGCTAACGCTTTGACGCGCTATCTTCTATCGAGACGTCGACCGATTGGATGGCAAGCGATCGCACTAAATCACCCATAATTTCATTCGTTCTGGCTTCCGCTATACCCATTGCCGTTCCCATCGTTGCTAAGAGCGCCAATTCCTTTTCAGCTACCTGTCCATCAGCCGCGACCACCCTGAAAGAGCAACGCAGTATTAGTTCCTTAACATTCGTATCAAAATCTTTAGCTCGTGTGGCTAGGTAATCGACAATATCTTTCTTTTCATTGGCAACTTCACTACAAATATCTTTGATCATATAATAGGGAACATCGCTGCCGCAAGTTTTCCAGATCATATCATGGATCAGCGCCAATTCCTTTTCCCCAATTGATCCATCAGCTTTTGCAGTTGCAACCATGGCTCGAACGAGGACGCGCAATTGAGGGGAGGCCGTTGGCAATATTGGGTCAGCTAGAATTTGGCCTAAGTACGCAAAATACTGGAAAAGGCCGACAGCAAACTGAATAACACCTCCGATTATTGCTCCTGATGTAACAACGTAAACCCCGAAGGGGGCAACTTCGTACGATAAAAAAGTAACAACAGACCCGCCAAGAAACCAAAGAAGGCCCAAGCCAATATTCTTCGCACCTGGAGTTTCCATCTCTTTTCTCGAAGCGGCGATTCAACCGCTGACAAAGCATCAGAGAATTTTCAGTAGCACCTCGTTATTTCCATTCTTAAACACTTCGCGTTGTTTCAACTGCTTCTATTCTGACGACATCTCATCTAACGACACATCTCATCTAAGTTTTTTGAAACGCCTCGTGACTTCACCACGGCCTGCTTAGCTTCTTCAAACATTCGCTCAACGTCTGAAGGGATAAGATCAGGACTACCCAGCATTTCACCGTACATCGCCAGTAGCGGCGAGTCGAGATGAATGTCGGCCGTATGTACGAATCGAAATACCATTGGGTCTCCGGCGACGAACATAAGCGGTGTTGGCCACGACTCGATAGGCGAATTTTATCGCAGACTTGGTTGACTATCGGGACATCAAAGTGGCTGGCGACAGCGGCTCCGGTGCGCCGCGGCTGGGCAACGCCGACGACGTCGATGAGGCCAGTGTGGAACGGCTGCTTCCTAAGCCACATCATTCCGCAAGTTGACGGGGCGTTTTCGGCCCCAATGGCCGCCGGGCGGCAAACGCCGCGAATCGGCGGTAGGAAGTGACTTTGACGTTGCCTGGAAACGGACGTTGGCCGCTCCCTGTTTGGAGATGCACTGACCTGAGATTAAGACGCGGCGGGCGCTTTGTCTGCTGCGCCCAGCACTACTGAACTGTAGGTCGCCGCGCCGCTCGCGATCTGTTTTGCTTTTGCTTGCCGGAGAACACTACGTGCCTGCAGTTTGGATACTGGCTGCAGCCGACGAACGAGCGCCCGGTCTTCGTTTTCCTTTGGACCAACTGACCAACTCGGCAGGCCGGGCATTGCTGTAGCGCTTGGCCGTCGATGGTCTCGAAGCGAATCTCCTCACCCGCGACCTCGCAGAGCTCTTGGATGTAGCGCGAGGGTCGGGCACTGTCGGCCAGCATGAAGACGCCGCGGCTAGCCCGGGTCAAGGCGACGTAGAACAGGCGTCGTTCCTCTGCGTACGCGAAGGTCTCGGGATTCGGAATCACTAGGTTCAGCAGCTCGTCGTCTTCGACACGGCTCGGAACACCATAGTCGCCCTCGCTGATGTCGAGCAGGATAGTGTAGTCCGCTTCGAGGCCCTTCGAGCGGTGGAAGGAAAGCGCCGAAACCTCGATATGCGCGAATGCCGGCATACGGCCGGCGAACGGATCGAGATGGTTGTAGCGCCAGAGAACGAGTACTCTAAGCTTCTGCCTTGCCGTGCCGCGCCACTGCTCCGCGATGCTTCCCAGGAACACATCCAGCCGGGATAACAGCCGCAGGCAGGCTGCGCCAAAGTCCGGCCTCTCCTTTGCGCCCTCGATCGGGATGACGCGGATCGATTTGGGTATAGCGGGCCGTATAGACCGCACAGACTTCCTGAGCTGGTCTGGGTTCCGTTGAACGAAACCCGCCGCCGTCTCCGCGATCAGCTGGTTGCAGCGGTAAGTTTGCTCGAGCCGGCCTTGCCAACTTGTCCCGAAGTTCGCGTCGAACCTTGTGAAGAGGGTCACATCCGAGCCGGCAAAACGGTAGATAGACTGCCAGTCGTCGCCCACGGCGAAGAGTTTGGAGAACGGCTTCTGGTCTCGCAGCGACTTAATGAGTTTACCCCTGGGTCCAGATATGTCCTGGAATTCGTCCACGAGGATCAGCGAGTACGGACTGGTGTATCGTTTCGTCTCAACCAGCTGCGTCGCGTCGGCGATCATGGAATCGAAATCGATCCGTCCGGCATCCACGAGCTTTTCGGAATAGGCCTGGGCGATCCTGTAAACGACGCGCGAAAATATCCGCGCGCGTTCCTTATCGTGGAGCGACTGCGCACGCTGTAGCAGCATATCGAGGGTTAGATGACTCGCCCGGATGTGCTTGATGCAGGTGCCTATGACCTGGTGGTAGTGCTTGACCACCACTGGCTCCAGCGCCTTCGCAATATCGCTATACTGCTTCGCCACGAGCTGTATCCCGCGCCGCTCTAGTTCCTCGCGCATGACCTCGGAAATCGTGCCGTCCGCGGCCTGGAACGATCGCGTCTCGAAGAAATCGATCTGCCCGACCTGATAGTCCCGCCGCTTTGCTTCGGCGTGGTCGACATAGTCCTTGAATGGTGAGACGCCGTTTGCGTCGAGCGCGAAATGCTCGTGCACGGTACCGGTCGCCGAATAGTAAAAGTCGGGATGAATATGGCGGACGGCGCCTTCCGCATCCTGCACCTCGACCTGTCGTTCGTATTCGAACGCGACCGAGTTCAACCAAAGCCAGTTCGCGATCGACTGTTCCTGCAACGATTTGACGTAAATTCCGGCCAGCGAGCCGATCGTCGCCTTACCCCTGGTCCGCCGCTCCGTAATGTATCGTTGGTAGTCAACCTCACTGTCGAACGTTTCCCGGGGGATATCGGCCTTCGGATGCACGACCAGGAGATCAACCCAAAGCCGCGTAAACTCCCTGTCGGAACTGGCTAGTTCAACGATGATCTCCTCAATCGCCTTGGCTTCCCCTGCGGGATGTTCGACCCAGTTGGCAAGCTGGGGCGGCCGCCCGTCGACCTCCTGGATGATGCCGCGGCCTAACGCGTGGAAGGTTGTCACGCGACATTCAAGTTTGTCGGGTTCGACCTTCAACTGCCTGGCGATGCGCTCCCTGAGCTCGTCCGCCGCGCTCTTGTTGAAGGCCAAGACCAGCATTTCGTCAGGGCGTGCCAACTTCTTTTCGAGCACATATGCGACTTTGCCCACCATAGTGGCGGACTTGCCCGATCCCGCCGATGCGATGAGCAAGTTATTGTCCTCGAGACGAATACAAGCCTCGCGCTGCTGCCCTGACAGCGACCGACCGTCCAGGTTGTCGAAGAACGCCGCAAAAGCGGCCAGTTCGGAGGCGATGAACCGCTCGTTGTAGCGATGGCGCACGTTCGGATCGGTGAGGAAGGCGTAGGAGGCCGGCAAAACGGCCTCGAGCGTCTGTGCCATCTGCCCTGGATCGAACATGGGGTGCGAGAGGGCCGTTGCCACCTTTCCCGGCACGCCGGCTATTGCGTTGCCGAGGTCCGAGTACGCCAAGTATCGGCGGTTGTCCGTCACGACCGCGCCGAGTCTCGCGTCGATCTCGCGCAGTCGGTCAGTTTCGGAACGGATCACTTCGCTCAGATATTCGTTGACGAACGCCGTGATGTCGGCCGCGAGTTCGTCTGCGGCGCTCCCGCTGAGGCCCGATAACCGATCAAGCCTGGTCCTCGAGCAGATTTCAACGGCGTGCCACAGGAGGCCTTTGGCGGTTTGGACAGATACGACGTCCAAGCATTCCAGCTCGGTCTCGCTGCCAGATACCAGGGTGATACCGGCTGCCGAATTCCGACCGGGTGTCAGTTTCCAGTTCTCGCCGGAGAACAGTCGGGCGAACAGTCCGGGACGGTATGTGCGGGCGCGCTTTAGCATTGAAAAGTTATATCGCGGCTAGGCCTTAGGCTTCCCTAACAGCGGTGGCGATTGCCGTCGAGACTAGGCCCGTTTGCTGGGGTCCCGCCCGTCACGCAGTCCTGTTGCCTATTGGGACCGTCGTGGGCCTATCTGGCACTCAGCGTCAACTACACAATTTCCATCGGGTCCCCCGATGCGAGGGCGCAGTGGATTTGGATATCTGCCGAGGTCCACTAGGCGTCATGAACTGTATCCTGCAAACAGCCACGGAGACGCAGGACAGCAACGCGCCACATCTCGGTCGTCACGGCTGCGTTCGCCGATCTTGAAGCGCGGACTGTGCATCGGTACTATTCTTCTTCAATTGAGAATTTGCCGTTGGCGAGGAGACTATTCCGTCGGCGCTGCCGAGCGGACATTTCTTGCGTTTCAGAATTTTTCTGATGGGTTCGATCTAGAAGGCAAAGAAAGGACCACTATTGGTCCGATTATGTATAGGGCGCAGAACCATACAAGCTGCGCGGTTTTGCTTTCGAAAAGACGCTCTCCAAGTACGATCCAGATCGGGAGTACTGTGATACCTATGGCGCAACCGACAAACACAGCCAATGCGTCTCGGATCGGCGTCTCAGTGCCAACGAGACGACCTAAGGGCTTCAAGGATAGATAAGTTGGATGCCCGTTAGTTTGTTGGCTGTGGTCAGGATCATCTTTGTGTTCCATTGTCCCGCCTTTCTTCCTCGACGTTCTTTTGTATCCCAAGCTTACTCGGCTTGCGAGGCCCGATAGATCGGTCCGTAAATAGGCCGTCGCTGGGTGGAGTACGTGGGCTCACATCATCGAGCCGGATTTCAACCGCTCAGCAGACATGCACCCAGTCCAGTTATCTGGTGGCACAGCGCATTGCTTTGGCTGTCCAAGAACCCGGCTCTCGCCACCTTGAAATGTCAGCTCTATGAAGTCTTCTGCCCAAAGCTGCCAGTCGGCTGCCGGCGCCACTATGCTCTCGAGCAGCAATGCGCCTCGATCTCAGCCGTAGAGATCGGCTTCGTAGCTTCCTGAAAGCGACCTTGCCGGCGATCACGCTGGAGGTCGTAGTTGCGCCATTTCCAGACATTCCCGACGCTTTTCGGGAACGGACCTTCGCTTATCGTCCGAAACCGACCCGTTGACGACCTTGGGCGTTGCAGACTTGAACTTCCAAATCGAGGTCGGGAACCTGACCTTCAGCGCAACAGCATTCGGGAGTGCGCTCGCGTAAGGTAATTCACCACATTTGGCGGCACCCGCAGATGCTTTTTCGTGTTATGATG
>NZ_JBVVPY010000034.1:0-62522 GCF_055811335.1 Mesorhizobium sp. WSM4847
CTCACCTGGGCGATCGTGTCGATCAGGTTGGAGCCGATGCGCTTCTTCACCTCGATGGCGATCGCCGGCTTGCCGTCGAGACGGGTCACCGTCTCAGCGTCCTTGAAGGTGGAGCGGACGGTGGCGATATCCTGGGCCTGCACCACGGCATTGGGGCCGGCGACGATCGGAAGCGCCGCCACGTCCTGTGGCGTTTCGATCAGCGACGGCACCTTGACGGCGTATTTGCCCTCGGACCCTTCAATGTTGCCGGCGGCGACAAGACTGTTGGAATCGCCGACCGCACCGATCAGCTGCTCGAGCTGCAGCCCGTATGACGACAGTTTCATCGGATCGATGACGACTTCGACGAGATCGTCGCGGGCGCCCTGCAGCGAGCCTTCCAGCACGCCAGGCACTTCCTCGATGCGGTCGCGCAACTCGCGCGCAGCCGTCGTCAGAACGCGCTCGGGCACCTCGCCCGACAGCGTCACGACAAGGACGGGGAACTCGGAGACGTTGACCTCGGAGACCACAGGCTCCTCGGCTGCCTGCGGCAGGTCGGCCTTGCCGTCCTGGACCTTGCTGCGCGTGTCCTGCAGCGCCGTCGCCAGATCCGTCTGCGGGTGGAATTCGACCAGCACATAACCGCCGCCCTGGAAGGCGGCCGAACGCATCTCCTTGAGCCCCTTCAGGCTCTTCAGCTTGGCTTCCATCGGCCGCAGCAGAAGGCGTTCCGAATCCTCGGGCGAGATGCCCTGATAGATCAGGCTGACATACATCATCGGAATCGGAACGTCGGGTTCCGCTTCCTTCGGTGTCGACTGATAGGCGACCGCACCGGCAAGGATGAGGAACACCAGCACCGAAATGGTCAGCCTGGCATTGCTGATTGCGAGTTTGACGATATCCATGATTACTGCGTCCCGGCCGTCGCTTCGCCCAGCAGCTTCTGAATGGTCGCCTGGTCGGCCTCGACCGGCTTGACCACTTCGCCTTCCTTCACCAGTTCCTGGCCGGCGACGATGATGCGCGCATCGGCAGGGATGCCGCCGAGCACCAGGCCGGTTGGCGTATCGTCGACCAGATCGATCGGGAAGAACACGACCTTGTTATCCTTGTCGACGGCGCGGATGCCGAGATCGCCCTTGTCGCCGAGCGTGACCACGGAGCGCGGCAGCATGACTGCGTCGGTCGGCTGCGCGCTCAGCGCGATCTCGGCGGTCATCCCGGCCGGAATGGTGCCCTCGGGGTTGGGGATTGCGATCTCGACCCGGAAGGTGCGGGTGGCGGACGAGGCGTCGCGGCTGATATAGCGCACGGTGCCCTCGACATTCTGGCCGCTGACCAACCGTACCTTCGCCTTGTCGCCGATCTTCAGATAGCCGAGATCACGCTCGCTGACCTCGCCGCGGGCGATCACAGGGTCGAGGCTCAGAATGGTTGCCACCTCGCCGCCCTGCATCACGGAACTGCCAAGCTCCACCGGCACCCGGTCGATGACGCCGTCGAACGGAGCCCTCACCTCATTGCGATCAAGCTGGGCTTGCATCGCTTCCAGCATCGACTGCGCTAAGGTCAGGGTGGAGCGAGCGTTGTCGAGCTGCAGCTTGGGCAGATTGCCGGTTTTCGCCAGCCGCGAGGCCGCATCGAGTTCGGCCTGACGCTGCGCGACAAGCTGCTTGGCGTTGCTGAGCGCCGAAAGCTTTTCCTCGGTGGCAAGCATCAGCACGAGGTCGCCCGTCTTGACGTGCTGTCCTTGCTTGACCGGCAGCTTGTCGATGATGCCGTCGACCCGGGTCGCCAGCACCGCGCGCTTGTCGGCTTCGGTCAGTCCGGAAATGCGGATGGCGCGCGCATAGGTACGCCTGGGCGGGGTTAAGATCGCGACGGTGCGCAACGGCGCCTTGGGCTGCTCTGCCTCAGCGGGCTTGGCCTTGCCGGCGTCAGGCGCCTTTGGCTGCTCGACCTCCCCCGCTTTGGGTTTGTCGGCGGCCGCGCTGCCGACGGACGAGAACTCGCCCGTCGCCATCCACGCAGCGAATCCGACAAGCACAACAATGGCTGCAAGCTTGTGAAACCTGTACTTCGGCATCGTCATTTTTCCAGTGCGCGGGATTCGGCCAGGCCGCGTCTTCTAACTCGGGCGCGTCGCCGATATGGGTGCGCGCAAGGCCGTGTTCAACTTGCCGTGATCGGCGAACGAGCTTCTACATCAAAGTTGCACCGCAATATAGTCAGAAATGTTGATGGGTAATACTTCGATGGGCAGGGTGCGGCCGCCGTGAAGCGCGCCGGACCAGCGCGGCCTTTTATCTGCGACATAACACTCGGCGCAGCGCGGATGCGAAAGCAACCGCCAGACCGCGTCCTCGGGCAAGTCTTGGCTGCATCGACCATCATCGGTGCCGTGCCCGGCTTGCCAGTGCCGTTGGTAGGCGCCAGCAAAACAGCATGGCAGCAGCTGTCAGCATGATGGGAATATTTCATGCAAAGGTCACCTCCTTCGACAAGGGCAGTGTCCGGATGCGCTTGCCCGTCAGTGCGAAGATGGCGTTGGCGAGTGCCGGTGCCGCCGGCGGCGTGCCGACTTCGCCAACGCCGCCCATCTTGTGAAAATTCTCCAGGATGGCGACTTCGAACGCCGGACACTGGGAGATGCGCATGGCGTCGTAGTCATGAAAATTCGACTGCTCGACCATGCCGTCGGCGAAAGTAATCTCCTGACCCATCGCTGCCGACAGGCCGTAGATGGCGGCGGAGATGAGTTGCGCCTCGATGATAGCAGGATCGAGCGCGGTGCCGACATCGGCGGCGATCCACATCTTCTCGATGCGGATCCCGGACGGCGTGTCGGCGACCTGGACGATCTCGCCGACCCAACTGCCGAAGGACAGCGTGAACGCCATGCCCTTGGCCTTGCCGGCGGGCAGCGCCTCGCCCCACTTCGCCATTTCGGCGACCTTCTCGACCACCTTCACCGCTGCCGGATAGGCAGCCATCAGCGTCTTGCGCAGTTCGACCGGATCGGTTTTCCCGGCGGTGGCGATCTCGTCCATGAAGCCCTCATGAAAGAAGCCGTTGATCGAGCAGCCGACCGATCGCCAGAAGCCGACCGGGATGGAGGCGGGCGCAGCAATGCCGCTGACCCGGTAATTCGGGATGGTGTAGGGCTGGTCGTAGGCCCCATCGACAATGGACTTGTCGGGGCCAAGCGGCGGGATCGAGGGAAACAGCCGGCGCAAGGTGCTGGCTATCGGCGATGGCGAGGCGATTGTCATGTCGACGGCGACCGGTATGCCGGCGTTGCCAAGCCGCGCCTGGAATTTGCCGACCGAAGCCGGCCGGTAGGCGTCGTGGCGCATGTCCTCCTCGCGCGTCCAAATCACCTTGATTGGCCGGCCTGCCGTTTCTTTCGCCATCAGCGCGGCACAGAGCGCATAATCCACCTCGATACGTCGGCCGAAGCCGCCGCCCATGAAGGTGGTGTGGACCCTGACCTTGTCCTGCTCAATGCCGACAGCCTTGGCGCAAAGCTGCCGCACCAAGGTCGGCGCCTGGTTGCCGCACCAGATGTCGAGGACGCCGTCCTTCAGCCGCCCCGTGGCGTTCATCGGCTCCATCGTCGCATGTGCCAGATAAGGCACGGCATAGTCGGCCTCGACGATCCTTTCGCGCGGCGCGTCGGCGAAGGCGGTATCGACATCACCATCGTCGCGCATCATCGACCCTTTTGTGCCGAGCGCCTGCTTCAGCACCTCGGAAATGCCGGCGCTGTCCAGCGGATATTCGGGATCGGCCCATTCGGCGTCGATCGCCTCCGCCGCCTTGAACGCCGCCCAGGTGTTTTCGGCGATGATGCCGAAGCCGTGGCCGTAATTCGTGTCGATCGGCACGATCTTGATCACGCCAGGCATTTTCTCGGCGTTGGAGAAATCCGCCTTGACCGGCTTGGCCCAGAAGCGCGGGCTCATCTTGACCGTGCCGTACAGCATCTCCGGCAGCGTCACGTCGATGCCGAAGATCGGCGCCCCGGTGACCTTGGCCAGCATGTCGATGCGTCTTTGCGGTTTGCCGAGCAGTTTCCAGTCGGCTTTGTCTTTGAGCCTGATTTCCGCGGGCGGCGCCATCGTCCCAGCGGTCGCAGCGACCGCGCCATAGGTCAGCGACTTGCCCGATGCCTTGTGCAGGATCGAGCCGCTGGCCGTTTCCAGATCGGCGGCAGCTATACCGAGCTTTTGCGCGGCCGCTGCAATCAGCATCTGCCGCGCGGCGGCGCCTGCCTGCCGCATCTTGCCGAAACCATCGAGCGTCGATGTCGAACCGCCGGTGCCTTGCAGAGCGAGGAATTTTCCGGCCACGCCCATGCCGGCGCGCACTATTTCCGCGGTCATGCTTTCATCGAAGAAGGCGAACGGACCGCCCTCTTCCAGGATCGCCGCATTGAAATAGGCGTAGGAGGCCGGGCCGTGCTCGACCTTGATCTGGTCGAGCCCGACATCGAGCTCTTCGGCAACCATGGCAGCAAGCGTCGTCGATATGCCTTGGCCCATCTCGGCGCGCGGCGCGACGATGGTGATGGTGTTGTCGGCGCCGATTTTCACATAGGGGTTGAAGGTCGCTTCATCAGCCGCGAGGTCGCCTTCCAGCGGATTCGGAAAAGGCTTGCGATAGTAGTAATAGCCGACGGCGACGCCGCCCGCGATGGCAGCGGTGCCGATGAGAAACGTGCGGCGGGCGATCTTTCCGACACTGGCCATGGTCAGATCCCCGCCGTCTTGAGCACGACCGCCCGTTTGATCGCCGCACGGATCTTCGGGTAGGTGCCGCAGCGGCAGAGATTGCCGCCCATGGCATCGTCGATATCGGCATCGGTCGGATCGTCGACCTGGTCGAGCAGCGCCACCGCGCTCATGATCTGGCCGGCTTGGCAGTAGCCGCACTGGGCGACCTGCTCTTCCAGCCATGCCTGCTGTACCGGATGCAATCTGCCTTCGGTGCCGATGCCTTCGATCGTGGTGACCGCGCCGGTGACCTCACCGACCGGCAATGAACAGGAGCGCACCGGCTGGCCGTCGACATGCACCGTGCAGGCGCCGCAGGCGGCGATGCCGCAGCCGAACTTCGGCCCGGTCTTGCCCATGAGATCGCGCAGCGCCCACAGCAGCGGCATTTCGGGATCGGCATTGACGTCGAATGCCTGCCCGTCGACGGTGAGGCGCATGGGGATACCCTTTGTTGTCGTCCACAGCCCGGGCAGGCCGGTCGGCCATTCGCCCTTATACATCTTGACAAATTACGTCATTTTGTCAATAGAGCTTTTGCAGGATAAAGTCGCGCCATGATCGAGATCGAGGACATCGCCACCGACCCCAAGCGCGCCCGCATTCTGGACAGCGCGATGAAGGTGTTTCTGGCCTATGGTTTCGCCCGCACCACCATGGACGACATTGCGCGTGCCGCCGACATGTCGCGGCCGGCGCTTTATCTCCAGTTCAAGAACAAGACCGATATTTATCGCGCCATTGCGTTGATGCTGCTCTCCCGCTCGCTCGAGCAGGCGAAAACGGCACTCGCCGCCGAAGAACCATTTGCCGAGCGCACGATGCGGGCCATCGACGAAGCGCTGATCTCGATGACGCGCACCGTCCACGCCTCGCCGCATGGCGCCGAACTCCTTGACATGAAATCGAGTCTCGCCGACCTGATCGGCTGCTGGCGCAGCCGGTTTGCCGAGCATATTGCCGCAGCGATCCAGAGCGAAGCCGGACGCAATGGCGTCGATCTCACCGCCAAGGGCTTGTCGGCAAAATTGCTGGCCGACATGCTGCTCGACGGGCTGGAAGGCATGAAGATGCGCATCAGCGATCCGGACGAGCAGCGGCGGGCTGCGGCCGCGCTGATCAAGGTGATCGATCTAGCCTTGCAAAAAAACTGACAAACAAAACGACTCAGGCTCGGCGACGCGCTGCCTCGGGCTTCTTGCGTGCTGCAAGGAACTCCTTGACCCGCCGGCCCGGTGCCGGACCACGCATCGGCTTGAAGCCGTCGTCGAGCTCGCCTGAGAGGTCAAGCGTCGGCTGCTTGCCGACGGCGTCGTAATTCTCCTCCAGCCAGTCGCTGGCGGCGGTGCGGCCAAGGTCGCGCAGATAGGTCAGGAAGGCCCATTCGGCATTGACCTTGGACGATGCCGACAGGTCCTTGAATGCCTCGTCGGCATCGATGCGGTGCATGCGGATGTCGCGGTATTCGCCATGCGGCAGCCGGCCGGCGGCAATCAGCTCCGTGATGAAGGCGATCGAGCGGAATTCGCGCAAGAGTCCGGCGTTGAAGGTGATCTCGTCGATGCGATTCTGGATTTCGTTGGCGCTCTTCGGCGTCCCCTCGCGGACCACCGGATTGATCTGCACCAAAAGCACGTCCTCGGTGGCAGTCGTCTTGAAGAACGGGAACAGCGCCGGATTGCCGCCATAGCCGCCATCCCAGTAGGGCACGCCCTTGATCTCGACGGCGCGGAACAGCTGCGGCAGGCAAGCCGACGCCATCACCGTGTCAAGATCGATCTCGCCATCGGAAAAGACGCGTAACTGCCCGGTCTCGACATTGGTCGCGGAGATGAACAGCTCCATCGATTTGCAGGCGCGCACATTGCCGAAATCGATCTCCTGTTCGATCACGTCGCGCAGCGGGTTGAGGCCGAGCGGGTTGGCGACATAGGGCGAAAACACCCGCGACATCGTGTCGAAAAACAGATAGCCCGGCGTGTTCTCGATCGACCAGTTGCCCCAGGCGACGTCCCACGGCATGCGCTGCACCGGGCTGAACCGGCCCTTCCGCGCCACCGCGCGCCAGAAATCGTCGAGCTTCTGCCGCGCGCCCTCGACGCCGCCGCGGACGAAGCCGTCGGCCAGCGCCACCGCGTTCATGGCGCCGGCGCTGGTGCCCGAAACCGCCGCGATGTCGAGCCGTCCGTCCTCCAGCAGCTGGTCGAGAACGCCCCAGGAAAAGGCGCCGTGCGAGCCGCCGCCCTGCAGCGCGACGTTGATCTTCTTGGGCTCCTCCGCCTTGCCGTTTGTCGTCATGGCGTTGTCCTTGATCTGTAGAGAGCCATTGGATGGATCACTGCGCGGTCCAGCCGCCGTCGACCGAGATTTGCGTGCCGTTGATCTGCGCTGCCGCATCCGAGCACAGGAATACCGCGGCAGCGGCAACTTGCTCGACCGTGACGAATTCCTTGGTCGGCTGCCTGTCGAGCATGACCTCGCGGACCACCGTGTCGCGGTCCATCTTGTTCGCCTTCATCTGGTCGGGGATCTGCGCCTCGACCAGCGGCGTCAGCACATAGCCGGGACAGATGGCGTTGCAGGTGATCTTGTCGCGCGCCAGTTCCAAAGCGACCGTCTTGGTCAGTCCCATGATGCCGTGCTTGGCCGCGACATAGGCCGATTTGAACGGCGAGGCGACCAGCCCATGGGCCGAGGCGATGTTGACGATCCTGCCGCCGCCGGCTTCTCTCATCAGCGGGATGGCGGCGGCGATGGTGTGAAAGGCCGACGACAAATTGATGGCGATGATGGCGTCCCACTTCTCGACGGGAAATTCTTCCACCGGCGCGACATGCTGGATGCCGGCATTGTTGACCAGGATGTCGACCGAGCCGAAGCTCTCGGCTGCCTTTGCGACCAGCGCCCGGCATTCGGCCGGCTTCGACATATCTGCCTTGATGTAGACAGTCTTCACGCCGTGATGCTTGGCCATCGCATCGGTGACGGCCTGGTCGTCGGCCGTGTCTGAAAAGGAATTGACGACGATGTTGCAGCCATCGGCCGCGAGGGCATGGGCGATTGCCAGGCCGATGCCCGAGGTGGAACCGGTGACGATGGCGGTTTTTCTGCTGGGCAAGGCGAAATCCTTCATTACGGCGCTAACGGACCATATTGCAGTGCAGCATATATGCCTCGTGTGGCGCAAAAACAGCGGCACTCAGTGGCGATGATATGAAATTTTTGTTATGAAAGAGGACACCCTTACTCAAAGCTGTACGCCTGACACCAGTGCGAAGACAGGTTTTGCAGTGCGAAGATAGTTTTGTCAGCGATCCCCGGAAGCCACTTCAGGGCGCTCGTAAGATTGCGTTTCGGGATTTGTCATCTGGCTGATGAAAAGACGCAGAGCTTTCCGTACGGCGAGCGATGGCGGCTCGGACGGATGCCACTCCGGGAAATGACCATCGATCGCCATGCGTGCCAGGCCATAGACAAATGCGCGGGCGGCAAGCACCAGATGATCGAAGTCGGTGTCCGGGGCAAGCCGACCTTGTTGTTGCGCTTGGGTCAGCAGGTCGATCATTTTCCGGCGAACGGCTTCATTCTGATCACGAAGACTGTCCGACGCGTCGAAATCGATCAGCGTCCGAGAACTGATGATCTGGAAATGCGTGGGATTGCTGATCGCCCACTCCAGATAGCCTTGCCCGATCGCTTCGAAGGCCACAATGGGATCTGCGCTGCCGACTTTGGACTGTGCATCGGCAACGGCCTCGGTCAGCCGGTTCATCGCCTGTTCGGCGACGGCGGTCAGCAGTGCTGATTTCGAGCGGAAATGCCGGAATGGCGCGCCGGGCGAAACGCCGGCACGTTTTGCCGCCTCGCGCACCGAGACATGCTCTGCTCCGCGCTCTTCGATGATCTCTACGGTGGCAGCGATCAAGGCCTCGACCAGATTGCCGTGATGATAGCGCTTGGGGTGGGCGGCTTCGCCGGTATCCGTGGGGCTGGTCATGCCTGCGAAATAGCACAACGCCGACATGTAATCACTGATTATTTTCCTGTGTCCAGGCGTTTCATATGTAATCAGTGCTTACAACATCAATGGAGGTTACCATGCTTCGCATCATCGCAACGACTGCCCTTGCTTTCTCTTTACTGTCGCTCGGGTCTGCCCAGGCCGAAGATCGGCCAACCCTGCAAATCGTCTGGCCGGCGGCCGGTTCGTTCATCGAACTCGGCAATGACCCAGAGAAGGCGATAGGCGTCGTCGTCAGCAGCAACTTCGCGCTTCTGCCAGCGGGTGAATGCGACGGCGTCAGCCAATGCGGCCATTTGCATATGAAGATCGATCCCGCCGGAGATACCTGCAACATCCCCGGCAAGCCGTACAACAGCATGAACAGCGACTTTGGCGGCGATCTTGTCAAGGCTCGTTTCGGCCATTGCCCGGATGCCGCCGGCAAGCATGTGATCGGCGTCCTACTTGCCGATGATCATCACAAGCCCATTCTCGTCGACGGCAAACCCGTTACGGCTCTGGTGACGGTGACGACGAAATAGCGCGGATCGGGCGGGACCCAGCCTCATTCGAGGCGGAGATTTTCTGACACGGCCTGCTGATGAGAGATTTCGGCCGGGCTTGGTCCGGCCGGCGATCACGACATCGTGTCGAGCTTGCGCTGCATGGCGGCGATCTGTTCCTTCAGTTCCTGAAGGTCGTCGGGCTTTTCCGACGTCTCTTTCCTGGTCGGCTCCGCCGGCGCTGCGGAAGTGCCATTCGAGCCTGCCGGTGGGAAGGGCGTGAACAGGCGCATGGCGTTCTGGAACATCTCCATGTTGCGGCGCGTCTGCTCTTCCAGCGCCTTGATCGGCGTGGCGATCTTCATCATGTCCAGCGGCGACTTGCCCAACGCACCCTTCATCTGCTCGCGGAAGCGTTCCTGTTCCTTCGAGAAGGCGATCATCGACTGTTCGAGGAAGCTCGGCACGATCATCTGCATCTGGTCGCCGTAAAAAGCGATCAACTGGCGCAGGAACGGAATCGGCAGCATGTTCTGCCCTTCCTTGTTCTCCAGTTCGAAGATGATCTGGGTCAGCACCGGATGGGTGATGTCGTCGCCGGTCTTGGCGTCCTGGACGGTGAACTCCACGCCCTTCTTGACCATTTCGGCAAGGTCCTCGAGCGTCACATAGGTGCTGGTGCCGGTGTTGTAGAGGCGGCGATTGGCATATTTCTTGATGATAATCGGTTCGTCTTTCGCGGCCATCAGCATCCTCCCGGGACACCGGCGCACTTGAGGTAAGCTGCCGGTAACGATTGCGCCTTTTCAAGGATATGCGCAAAAGCGTCACAATTCCAAGCGGTTTGTGCAGTGCGGCATCAATTAATGCTGCACGGCGGGCTAGAAATGCTGCGCAGCAATGGGCCGGCTGTATCCACCACGATGCGCAACCTGCATGGCCGGTATGCCCATTTCCGGTTTGACTTGGATCATTGAAAGGGCAAGAAAAGCCCTGACGATACAAACTGCGATACCAAAACCTCGATACCTCGAAGTGTGGAGAAGAACATGTCCGCTGCCATCGTTGTCGCCAGTGCGGCGCGCACGCCCGTCGGTTCCTTCAACGGCGCCTTCGCCGCCACGCCCGCGCATGAGCTTGGTGCCGTCGTCATCAAGGAGTTGCTGTCCCGTACCGGTGTCGAGCCGGCGGAGGTCGACGAGGTCATCCTCGGCCAGGTGCTGACCGCGGCTCAGGGCCAGAACCCCGCCCGCCAGGCATCTATCGAAGCCGGCCTGCCGAAGGAAACCACCGCCTGGGGCCTCAACCAGGTTTGCGGCTCAGGTCTGCGCGCTATTGCTCTCGGTATGCAGCAGATCGCGACAGGCGATGCCAAGGTGATCGTCGCCGGCGGGCAGGAATCGATGTCGCTGGCCCCGCACGCTCAACACCTGCGTGCCGGCGTCAAGATGGGCGACTACAAGATGATCGACATCATGATCAAGGATGGGCTGTGGGATGCCTTCAATGGCTACCACATGGGCAACACGGCCGAAAACGTCGCTCGCCAGTTCCAGATTACCCGCGAGGACCAGGACCAGCTCGCATTGGCCTCCCAGAACAAGGCAGAGGCCGCGCAGAAGGCCGGCAAATTCAAGGACGAGATCGTGGCCTTCACCGTCAAGGGCAAGAAGGGCGACACCATTGTCGACCAGGACGAATATATCCGCCACGGCGCCACGATCGAGGCCATGACCAAGCTGAGACCGGCCTTCGACAAGGACGGCACGGTGACCGCCGCCAATGCCTCCGGCATCAATGACGGCGCCGCCGCCGTGCTGCTGATGACCGAAGCGGAAGCCGCAAAGCGCGGCATCACGCCGCTGGCGCGCATCGTGTCCTGGGCGACCGCGGGTGTCGATCCGCAGATCATGGGCACCGGGCCTATTCCCGCCTCGCGCAAGGCGCTGGCCAAGGCCGGCTGGTCGGTCGGCGATCTCGACCTGATCGAGGCCAACGAAGCCTTCGCCGCCCAGGCCTGCGCCGTCAACAAGGACATGGGCTGGGATCCGTCGATCGTCAATGTCAATGGCGGTGCCATCGCCATCGGCCATCCGATCGGCGCCTCCGGGGCCCGCATCTTCAACACGCTGGTTTACGAGATGCGCCGCAGAAGTGCCAGGAAAGGCCTTGCCACGCTGTGCATCGGCGGCGGCATGGGGGTCGCCATGTGCGTGGAAGCGCTGTGAAGTCATCTGCAAAGCGCCGTGAGGACGGAGCGAGCAAGCCGTGAAACAGTCGGTGGCGAACAGGCTCCGCCGTTAGAGCGTTTCCGTTCGCCGCCCGCCGATCGAGAAAAAGGGAGGATATTATGACAAAGGTAGCACTCGTCACCGGTGGGTCGCGCGGCATTGGCGCCGCGATCTCGATCGGCCTGAAAACCGCCGGCTATCAGGTCGCCGCGAACTACGCCGGCAATGACGAAGCGGCGCAGAAATTCAAGGCAGAGACCGGCATCCCCGTCTACAAATGGTCGGTCGCCGACTACGATGCCTGCGCCGCCGGCATCAAGCAGATCGAGACCGATCTCGGCCCGGTTTCCGTTCTGGTCAACAATGCCGGCATCACCCGCGACGCCATGTTCCACAAGATGACGCGCGAGCAGTGGAAAGAGGTCGTCGACACCAATCTTTCCGGCGTCTTCAACATGACGCACCCACTGTGGGTCGGCATGCGCGACCGCAAGTTCGGCCGCGTCATCACCATCTCCTCGATCAATGGCCAGAAAGGCCAAACCGGCCAGGTCAATTATTCGGCGTCGAAGGCCGGCGATATCGGCTTTACCAAGGCGCTCGCCCAGGAAGGGGCGCGGGTCGGCATCACCGTCAATGTCATCTGCCCCGGCTACATCGCCACCGAGATGGTCAGGGCGATGGACGAGAAGGTGCTCAATGAGCGCGTCATCCCGCAGATCCCGGTCGGCCGACTCGGCGAGCCGGAAGAGATCGCACGCTGCGTCGTCTTCCTCGCGTCAGACGATGCCGGTTTCATCACCGGCTCGACCATATCAGCCAATGGCGGCCAGTATATCACGTGAGGCGTTATGTCACCTGAGGCGTCGGCCTGTTGCCGGCGACTGTTGCACGGGTCTAACCGCCCACACGGCCGAGTTCGAGGCCGGGATCCGGATTACTCCGGCCGTCAGGCGACACGCTTCAGCCCTGGTTCGGCTGCCGGCTTGGTCTGGGCGGCTGGACCCGGCTGGCGCGAAGGTGCCGGCAGGCGGGCAAGCGACGCCCGGCTGAGGCCCGACAGTTTCAAGGCGATGCGACGCTTCAGAAATGGAGTGAGATTCAGCGCCGAAAGCACGAGATTGCGGACGAACCGCTTCACCGAATTGCGGGAAAGCGCCATCTCGGTCATCATGCCCGCCAGTTCAAGCACCTCCTGGGCCGCCGGGCGGCGCAGCGTTTCGTAGAGGTCGAGCGCGGTTTCCGGGCGCACGCCGTTCACCACGTCGCCAAGCAACTGGCCAAACACGACCGCGTCGATGATGCCGGTGTTCATGCCTTGCCCTCCCGCCGGGCTGTGCACGTGCGCGGCATCGCCGATGAGGAACAACCGGTCCTTGCGATACGAGCGGACCAGGCGGTGATGCACGCGAAAACGCGAGCTCCACACCAGTTCGAGCACCCGGGTTCTTTTCTTGGTCGGACCACGGCTGTCGAGCAGCGCCTGGATGTCGGTGACCGCGGGGTTTTCCGGTGCGTCATCCATTGTCGCGACGACCCGGTACGAACCGTCCGGGAGCGGTGCCACCACCACCAGCCCGGCCGGTGCAAAGAACAGCGACACTTCCGTCGGGCCAACCGGCCAGTCGAGACGAACATCGGCGAGCACGAACGACGCGTCATAGGCGGCGCCGTCGAACTCGATGCCGGTCGACCTGCGCACCAGGCTGTGCATGCCGTCGGCACCAACGACGTAGCGTGCCGATATCAGTTTCTGGCGGCCGTTCTCGATCACCGTCACGTGTGCGCCGTCAGCGTCCTGAACGACTGCCTTGGCCTCGATCGAGCGATGAATCACGCCGCCCAGGGCAGCGATCCGTTCGGCGAACACCTGCTCGGTCAGGTTCTGAGGCAGCATCATCAGATAGGGATGCCTCGAAGGAAGCTTGCTGAAATCGAGATTGAGCAGCGCCCGGTTGCGGTCGCGGATGGTGAAATTCTGCAGCTTCAGGGCAAGTTCGCTCAGCCGCTGCGTAACGCCGAGAGGCTCCAGCGTTTCCAGCGTCTGCGCGTGGATGACGCCAGCCCGCGAGGTCTGAAGGCCCTCCTCCAGCCTGTCGATCAGGACGTGATCGACACCGGCCTGGTGCAGCACGATGGACAGCGCCATGCCGGTCGGGCCGGCGCCAACGATCAGGACTTCCGTGGTTTCGGGCAACATCTCTCTCTCCATTTATCAACGATCGTTGACTTTCTAGGCGAAGCCATTGCATTTGTCAACGGCTGTTGTCATAAGCATTTCATGACCGAGAATCAGCCGAAAAAACCCGGCAAGTCGGACCGCACGCGCGCCAAAATCCTGGAGGCCGCGAAGCTCCTGTTCGCCGAGCACGGCTATGAGGGCGCCTCGATCCGTGACGTCGCGGCGCATGCCTCGATCGATCCGGCCATGGTGATCCGCTATTTCCGCAGCAAGGACGAGCTGTTCGCCAGGGCGGCGGTCGTCGACCTGCAATTGCCGGCACTGCGGGTGATCGACCGAAATGCCATCGGCGAAACGCTGATCAGGCGTTTTCTTGAAGTCTGGGAGGGCCCGACCAGCGGCCCTGGCATGGCAATTCTGCTGCGTTCGGCGACGTCGAACGAATTCGCCGCGGAAAAATTGCGCGACGTATTTGGCAACCAGGTCAGGCCGGTGATTGCGGCGGTCGCTGACCCCGCCGATGCGGGTCGACGGGCCGGGCTCGTTTCGAGCCAGTTGCTGGGTCTGGCGATGTGCCGATACCTGTTGCGGCTTCCGCCCGTCGTCGCCCTGTCGCACGACGAAATTATCCAGAACGTCGGCCCTACTTTGCAGCGCTATGCCGTGGGAGAGGATGCGCCTTGAACAAGCCGGGCTGGCAGTCTGGTCCTCGTGCAGCGACTGCGCCGACCGACGGGCGTGACGCCGATTTGTGCCGAAGCGGCACGCAAAGGGTTAACGGCGGCCGTGCGGCCTGTGCAAAACCCTGTTGCCCGCCTGTGGATAACAGGTGGAATACCTGTTCACGATACTACATATGGGGGTGAACATACCGGGAAACATGCTCCGGCGCCGATTCGTCGCCGTTTCGTTCCGGCTTTGAGCGCAGTGTTAAACGACAAAGACTGAAAAACATCCCCAAATGGTTAAGGCGCGTTAGGAAAGACTAATTATTTCAAAATGTTGGATGACGCCGGCCGACCTGCGTCGATCGTTCAGCGGCAAAAGTTAACGGCGACGTCAGCCCTGCATGAAACGGGCCAGTTCGGCGATTCAGCATGTGGTGAGACTCGCAGGCGAGAAATCCAGATGTAGCCGTGAACAAACCATGAATATGCGCGAGTCAGCGATTCGTAGCCGATTCGTTCCAGACTCGTTCCAACTGTTAAATCGGAACGGCGGAACGGATTGTCGACGGCGACGGAAGGCTTCGAGCTGCCATCGGAATATTCTGCTTTCGCTTCACGCCCAAAATCCCTATGTGTCGGCTGTCACCCGCGCCACCACGGGGCGCGCTCCCGACAACGCGAGGCAGAGAGCCTTAATTTCCAGGTCGATGAACATCCAGCCGAAACACACTGAGCCACTGATCCTGTCAGGCCGCGACGTGACCGCTGTGCTCGGGCCAACCAACACCGGCAAGACCCATCTCGCCATCGAGCGCATGGTGGCGCATGAAAGCGGCATTATCGGCCTGCCGCTCAGGCTGCTCGCCCGCGAGGTCTACTCGCGCGTCTGCGAAAAAGTCGGCGCTCACAAGGTGGCCCTCATCACCGGTGAGGAGAAGATCCAGCCCGACGGCGCCAGATATTCGGTCTGCACCGTGGAAGCCATGCCGCGCGAGACCGACGCCGCCTTCGTTGCCGTCGACGAGGTCCAGCTGGCCGGCGATCTCGAGCGCGGCCACATCTTCACCGACCGCATCCTGCATCTGCGCGGCCGCCAGGAGACGCTGCTGCTCGGCGCAGCGACCATGCACGGCATCCTCCAGCGTCTGCTGAAGGGGGTGTCGGTGGTGACGCGGCCACGGCTGTCGCATCTCGCCTATGCCGGCTCCAAGAAGCTGACCCGCCTGCCGCGACGTACGGCGATCGTCGCCTTCTCCGCCGACGAGGTCTATGCCATCGCCGAACTGATCCGCCGCCAGCAGGGCGGTGCGGCAGTCGTGCTCGGCGCGCTATCGCCGCGCACCCGCAACGCGCAGGTGGAGCTGTTCCAGTCGGGTGATGTCGATTATCTGATTGCCACCGATGCGATCGGCATGGGCCTCAACCTCGATCTCGATCACGTCGCCTTCGCCCAGAACCGCAAGTTCGATGGCTACCAGTATCGCAACCTGACGGCGGCCGAGCTCGGCCAGATCGCCGGCCGCGCCGGCCGCCACTTGCGCGACGGAACTTTTGGCGTCACCGGCCAGGTCGATCCACTGGACGAGGAACTGGTCAAGAAGATCGAGGCGCATGATTTCGACCCGGTGAAGGTGCTGCAATGGCGCACCGCGCGTTTCGATTTCGCCAACCTCGACGCGCTGAAGCGCTCGATCGAGACCAACGCGCCGGTTGAAGGCCTGACGCGCGCGCTGCCGGCGGTCGATGCGCAGGCGCTCGAACATCTGTCCCGCGACGAGGACATCCGGGCGCTTGCCACCGACGCCAGGCGCGTCGCGCTGTTGTGGGAAGCCTGCGCCCTTCCCGATTACAGGAAGATCGCCCCGGCTCAGCATGCCGACCTGATCGCCTCGATCTACATGGACCTTGCCAGGCATGGCCATGTCGATGAGAATTACATGGCCGAGCAGGTGCGCCGCGCCGACACCACCGAGGGCGATATCGACACGCTGTCGCACCGGATCGCCCAGATCCGCACCTGGACTTTCGTTTCCAACCGGCCCGGCTGGCTGGCCGATCAGGCACACTGGCAGGAAAAGACGCGCGAAATCGAAGACAGATTGTCGGATGCGCTGCATGAGCGGTTGACGAAACGCTTCGTAGACCGCAGGACTTCCGTCCTCATGCGGCGCCTTAGAGAAAATACCATGCCTGAAGCCGAAATCAGCCCAACCGGAACCGTCCTCGTCGAAGGCCACCATGTCGGCGAGTTGCAGGGGTTCCGCTTCACCGCCGACCAGAGCGCCGGCGGCGAGGACGCCAAGGCGGTGCGCACAGCAGCCCAGAAGGCGCTTGCAGCCGAATTCGAGGCGCGGGCCGAACGCTTCGGCGCCTCGGCCAATGGCGACATCGCGCTCGGCTCCGACGGCACGCTGCGCTGGATCGGCGCGCCGATCGGCACGCTGGTCGCAGGCGACGAGCCGTTGAAGCCACGCCTGGTGCTGCTGGCCGACGAGCAGCTCACCGGTCCCGCCCGCGACAAGGTCGCGGCGCGCGCCGAGCGCTTCGTCAATTTCCAGATCGAGTCGCTGCTGAAGCCGCTGGTCGACCTCAAGAACGCCGAGCAGATAACCGGCATCGGCCGCGGCATCGCCTTCCAGCTCGTCGAGAATTTCGGCCTCATCAACCGCCGCGACATCGCCGAGGAGATGAAGTCGCTCGACCAGGAAGGCCGCGCCGCCCTGCGCCGGCTCGGCGTGCGCTTCGGCGCCTACCACGTCTTCGTGCCGGCGCTGATCAAGCCGGCCCCGGCCGGACTGGTGACGTTGTTGTGGGCGCTGCAGAACGACGGCAAGGACAAGCCTGGCTTTGGCGACGTGGTTCACGCGCTGGCCTCCGGCCGCACCTCGGTGGTCATCGATCCCACCTTCGACAAGACCTTCTACAAGCTGGCCGGCTACCGCAATCTCGGCCGTCGTGCGGTGCGCGTCGACATCCTCGAACGGCTGGCCGACCTGATCCGGCCCGCAACCAACTGGAAGCCGGGCCTCGGCCAGCGCCCCGACGGCGCCTATGACGGTCAGTCCTTCATGGTGACGCCGCCGATGATGTCGATTCTCGGCGCCACGGCCGACGACATGGAAGAGATTCTGAAAGGCCTCGGCTACCGGGCCGAGCCGAAGCCGGCTGTCGAGGTGAAGGCACGGCTCGAGGCACAGGACAATGCCGCGCGCGAAGCCGCCGCGGCCAAGCAGGCGGCGGAGGCACAAGCCGAGCAGGCCAAGGCAGCGGAAACCGCGATTGCCGACGCAGCCGCCGAGGCGCCGGCCGACAGTCCAGAGCCGGATGCAGTGGCAGAAGCCACGGCGGAGGCTCTCGCGGAACCCGCTGCCGAAGCGGAACCTGTCGCAGAAGCTCAGCTGCAAAGTCCGCCTGAGGTCACGGTAGAGGGACTGCCTGCAGCTGAAGCCGCAGCTCGAGAGGCAGCACCCGAAACCGCCGTGCTTGAGGTCGCACCGGCGGAGCCGGCTTCCGAAGCCTCGCCCGCAACGGCAGCAGTCTCGGCCGAACCTGCCGCGGCGGCGGAAGCCGCCACCGGCGAGGCTGCTCCAGAGGCCGAGAAAGAGGCAGAGGAACCAAAACCCATCCTGTTGTGGCGGCAGGGCCGCTTCGACCAGCGCCCACGCCACCGCCACCACGACAACCGGCCCCGTGACAGGGACAATCGCCCGCGCAGCGGACAAGCAGCGCGCGATGGCCGCAGCAACGCGCCGGCAGAGGCCGGGCAGCAGGCCGGCGCTCCAGGCGACCGGCCCGCCCGTGAAGGACGCCGCGACGGCGACGGCGCCGGCAAGCCGCGCTTCGACCGCAGCAAGTTCAAGCCCAAGCCCCAGGGCGAGCCAGGCGAACGGCGCGACGGCAAGCCGCAGGGCGAGCGCCCCGATCGTCGCGAAAGCCGGCCCGACTGGAAAGGCGGCAGGCCGGACGGCAAGGGCGGCGCGCCTGGTGGAAAGCCCGCGTTCCAGCCGAAGCCTCGCGAGGAGCGTCCGGTGCGCTTCGACCCGGATTCCCCCTTCGCCAAGCTCGCCGCGTTGCGCGACCAGCTGAAGAAGTAAGTTCGTTCGCTCCGATGGTCACTGATGCCCGCCAGCGCATCGACAAATGGCTGTTCTTTTCGCGTGCGGTGAAATCGCGCTCGCTGGCGGCGAAGCTGGTGGTGGCCGGACGCGTTCGCATCAATCGCGACAAAGCAGCGCAGGCCTCCGATCTGGTCCGCCTCGGCGACGTCCTGACCATCACTCTCGAGCGGCGCATCTTCGTCTGGAAGGTGCTCGGCACCGGCAGCCGGCGCGGTCCCGCCGAGGAAGCGCGCTTGCTCTACGAGGATATCTCGCCGCCGCCGGCACCAAAGGGCGAGGCCGTTCGCGATGCGATCCCCGCACTGCGTGATGCCGGCAGCGGCCGCCCGACCAAGAAGGAACGCCGGGAAACCGACCGGTTGTTCGGCGACGACTGACGCATAACCGGCTTTCGTCGCATCACCGGCAGGAAATCCATTCCGGAAACACCGGCATCACGCGCAATGGCTGCCCTTGCAAGCGGCAGGCAAAGACGTTACCTCACCAAGAAAGCCTACCGCATCGGCCCACAAATCGATATCGATTTTCCAAGAGCACGATGCGTGGATTCAAAGTGTTAGAGCGTACCTTATGCGTCCGATTGGACGCCACGTCGCCCTGATAAAACGGGACGTCCCGGAGCCGACCGATGACCTATGTCGTGACCGATAATTGCATAAAATGCAAATACATGGACTGCATCGAGGTCTGTCCGGTCGACTGTTTTTATGAGGGCGAGAACATGCTCGTCATTCATCCCGACGAGTGCATCGACTGTGGCGTCTGTGAACCGGAATGCCCGGCCGACGCGATCAAGCCGGACACCGAGCCAGGGCTCGACAAATGGCTGCAGATCAACACCGAATACGCCGATAAATGGCCCAATATCACCGCCAAGAAGGAGCCTCCGGCCGACGCCAAGTCCTTCGATGGCGAGGCCGGCAAGTTCGAAAAATATTTTTCTCCCGAGCCCGGCCAGGGTGACTAGCGCTCGACCGCGAAAATCGAAATCGATTTTCGGAAGGACTATGCGCCAGATCAAAGTGTCACAGCGTCCTTGCGCGTCCAAAACGAGCGCGTGGCACCGTAATGGCGACGCTGGTTTGATCGGCGTCACGCGTGCTGACAGGCACCGCACGTTAACTGCCTTGACAGGCGGAGATCGCGCTTGACCTTCGCGCGTGCAGCAAAACCTTGATTCTTCCGACTTTTTGTGCTACACGAACCAAACATGCCGGTGACACAACGTCGATTTATGGCGCAAACGCCCCAAATCACTGAAAGGTGAATTTTTCAATCCGGACCAGAGTGATCTGGGGCAGGCAGTCGCGACTATGCGATTTGCCGCCCTCGGCTTTTCCGGTGGGTTCGTAGTTGTGCGGCTAACGATCGGTACCCGATCGCGCGAGTTCGACCGGCAGAATGCCGGTTCCACACCAAGGAGTTCATGGCGTAATGGCAACAATCACCCCGCAGAAGAAGTCCAGCGCAGCGCGTCACGGTTTTAAGACGGGCGAGTACATCGTCTATCCGGCGCATGGCGTCGGCCAGATCGTCTCGATCGACGAGCAGGAAGTTGCGGGCCACAAACTGGAACTGTTCGTCATCGACTTCCAGAAGGACAAGATGCGTCTGAAGGTCCCGGTCGCCAAGGCGACCTCCATCGGCATGCGCAAGCTGTCGGAAGAGGATTACGTCGATCGCGCGCTGAAGGTCGTGCAGGGCCGCGCCCGCGTCAAGCGCACCATGTGGTCGCGCCGCGCCCAGGAATATGATGCGAAGATCAATTCCGGCGACCTGATCTCGATCTCGGAAGTTGTGCGCGACCTCTACCGCGCCGACAATCAGCCGGAGCAGTCCTATTCCGAACGCCAGCTTTATGAGGCGGCACTCGACCGCATGGCGCGCGAGATCGCGGCCGTCAACCGCATGTCGGAAACCGAAGCGGTGCGCCTCATCGAGGTGAACCTCAACAAGGGTCCGAAGCGCGGCGCCAAGGCCGACAACGAAGAAGCCGAGCAGGAAGAAGCAGCCTGAGCGCTTCTCGCCTTCGAATTTGGAAAAACCCGGCCTCGCGCCGGGTTTTTTTGTTGTTTGTGATGGTCACCCCAAAACCGCTACGCCGTTTTGGGCGACATGCATTAACCTTCGCCGCCGCCTTCCTTCTCCGCCTCCTGCTTCAGCGTCGCGATGAACCGCTTGGTTCGCTGGCGCTCCGGATTGCTGAACAAAACCGCGGCGGGGCCTTTCTCGACGACGCTGCCGGCGTCGAGGAACACCACCTCGTGCGCGATTTTGGAGGCGAGGCGCAAATCATGCGTCGCCATCACCATGGTGGTGCCCTCGCTGGCGAGCTGGCCGAGCACGTCGACCACCTCCTGCGCCAGTTCCGGATCGAGCGCCGAAGTCGGCTCGTCGCACAGCAGCACTTTCGGCGATGGCGCCAGCGCCCGGGCGATCGCCACGCGTTGCTGCTGGCCGCCTGACAACGTCGCCGGCCAGGCGTCGGCCTTGTGCGCCATTCCAACCTTTTCGAGCAGGGCGAGCGCCCGCTCGCGCGCTCGCCCGGCCGGCCATTTCAACACCGTCACCAGCCCCTCCATGACGTTTTCGATCGCCGTGCGGTGCGGAAACAGCTGGAAATTCTGGAACACCATGCCGGTCTGCAGCCGCAGGCGCTGGATAGCCGTGCCGGGAACCTTGCCGCCGGGATGGAATTCGAGCGCGTCGTCGCCGATGCGCACCGTGCCCGAGGTCGGGATCTCGAGCAGGTTGATGCAGCGCAGAAGCGTGCTTTTCCCACCGCCCGAGGGGCCGACAAGGGCGGTGACGCTGCCTTCCTCGATGGTGACGGTCACGCCCTTCAGCACGAGATTGTCACCAAAACGCTTCTCGATGTCGGTGAGGCCGATCATGCGCGCGCCTCGAGGAAGCCGCCATAGCGGTTGAGCCGCTTTTCCAGGCGCGTCTGCAACGCCGACAGCACCGAGCTCAGCGCCAGATAGAGAGCCGCCGCCTCGACATAGAGGATCAGCGGCTCATAGGTGGTGGCGACGATGCGCTGCGCCGCCTGGAACATCTCCGGCACCGTGATGGCTGCGGCCAGCGATGTGTCCTTGACCAACGAGATGAAAGTGTTGGACAGCGGCGGCACCGCGACGCGGCCCGCTTGTGGAAGGATAGTGCGTCGCATCGCCTGGCCCCAGGTCATGCCGATCGAATAGGCCGCCTCCCACTGCCCCTTCGGCACCGAGCCTATGACGGCGCGGATGATCTCCGACGTATAGGCGCCGATATTAAGTGTGAAGCCGATCAACGCGGCTGAAAAGGCGTCGAGCAGGATGCCGACCGAGGGCAGGCCGTAGAAGATCAGGAAGAGCTGCACCAGAAGCGGCGTGCCACGGAAGATCCAGACATAGAAGCGGACCACGGCGACCAGCGGCTTCGGGCCGAACAGCCGGACGAGCGCTGCGACCAGTCCTACGAAGAGACCGAATGCGAACGACAGCAGCGTTAGCGGCACGGTGAAGATCAGCGCGGCCCATAGCAGCGTGGGCAACGAATCCAGCATCAATTGCAGCCAGTGCGGCACGAAAACTCTCCTTGCGAGATTGCCGCCCAAAAATCGGCCCGGCAGCATCGAGGCGCGACCATAGTGTCGTCATATCACGCCAAAAGCGGCGGCCGTCAAAGACGGCTCGCCGCGATACTTTGCCATGCGGGCCGGCAACCGGCCCGCTCCGGGAAATGCGCTTACTTCGAAACGTCCTGGCCGAAGTAAGTGTCGGCGATCTTCTGGTAGGTGCCGTCGGACTTGATATCGGCCAGCGCCCGATTGATGGCGGCGACCAGTTCCGGATCGCCCTTGCGCACGAGGACGCCGGAATAGTCGGCATTTTCTTCCTGCGCGGCGATCTTCACGTTGGCGCCGGGTTTGTGCTTCTTGAAATCGAGGAAGGACAGGCTGTCGTTGATGGTGGCATCGGCGCGGCCGGTAAGAAGCAGCTGGATCGATTGGTCGAAACCATCGGTACCGACGAGTTCGGCGCCGTTCGCTTCGGCGAGCTTGCCGAAATTCGAGGTCAGCGACTGCGCCGCCTTCTTGCCCTTCAGGTCGGCAAAGCTCTTGATGTCGGTATTGTCGCCGCGCACGATCAGCACCGCCTTGGAAGCAATATAGGGATCGGAGAAATCATACTTGGCCTTGCGCTCCTCGGTGATGCCGACCTGGTTGATAACGGCGTCATAGCGCTCGGCGTCGAGGCCGGCGATCAGCCCATCCCATTTGCCTTCGAGGAATTCGGCCTTGACGCCGAGTCGCTCGGCGATCGCCTTGGCAATCTCGACGTCGAAGCCGACCAGTGCGCCCGAGGCATCATGATAGGTGAAGGGGGCATAGGCACCTTCCGTGCCGACCTTGAAGACACCGGCCTGCTTGATCTGATCGAGATTGGCGCCGGCATGGCCTGATGTGCCTGCCAGTACCTGCAGTGTTGCGGCGACGATAAGCGATTTGAGCCATTTCATTTTTCTGTGATCCCGTCATTGGCCGGCGTCCGGGGCCGGCGTCCGGCGCATTGTGAGCGCCGGAAACTGACAGATGCAGCCTGGCGAAATAAGGAACCAGATTTCAAAAATGAGACACTTTCGAAATCCAATTCTCAAAACCACATCGACTCACGCCAACCGGCCGAGGAGCGACCGCCGCATCGAGCTTTCGAACAGTGCAATCCACGCGACATCAGCGGCGGAACCATTCGCGCGGGTGGCACGTTTGTTGGCTGTTGTAGGGCGCGGCGTCGCCAATTCAACCACGATGCCAGCTCAGGGCGAGCGATCGCACCGCAACGCCCGGAACAGGGAGCGTGGCATGATGGAAGATACGGCAGGGCGAATCATGGTCCGCGCGGCGATGAAAGCCCCCTATCTCGAGCGCGACGAGGAGCATGTTCTCGCGCTGCGCTGGAAGGAAAACAACGACCAGCAGGCACTGCACCAAATCGCCATGGCGCATATGCGGCTGGTTATTTCCATGGCCTCGAAGTTCCGCCACTATGGCCTGCCCCTGGGCGACCTGGTGCAGGAAGGCCATGTCGGCCTGCTGGAGGCAGCGGCCCGTTTCGAACCGGAGCGCGAGGTGCGGTTTTCGACCTATGCGACATGGTGGATCCGTGCCTCGATGCAGGACTATATCCTGCGCAACTGGTCGATCGTGCGCGGCGGCACCAGTTCGGCGCAAAAGGCGCTGTTCTTCAATTTGCGGCGCCTGCGCGCCCGCTTGGCGAACGGTGCCGAGCCGATCTCGAACACCTCGCTCTACCGCGAGGTGTCGGTGGCGCTCGGCGTCTCCGAGGCGGATGTGGCGATGATGGACTCGCGCCTTTCGGCCCCGGACAGTTCGCTCAACCAGCCGCTCGCCGACGATGCGGGCGCCACCGAGCGAATGGATTTCCTGGTTTCGGACGATCCTTTGCCGGACGAAGTCGTGGGCGACACGATCGATGTCGAACGCCGCTCTATCTGGCTGAAAACCGCGCTCGGCGCGCTCAATGCCCGCGAGCTCAGGATCATCGAGGAACGCCGGCTGAGCGACGAGGGCGCGACGCTCGAAGCCCTCGGCGAGGCGCTTGGCATCTCCAAGGAACGCGTCCGCCAGATCGAGGCACGCGCCATGGAAAAGCTCAAGATAGCGCTGGTGAAGCAAAACCCCGAGTTTCTGGCGACCGCCGCCTAGGGTGTGTTGAGATTCAAGTCAGGACGAGTCGGAGTCGAAGACGGGCGCGAAGCGACCAAACCAGGTGGTTTCCGAGAACCGGAGCGGAGCGTACATAAAGTACGTGAGCACCGGCCTACGCCGGCCGGAGCCTTAACTGCCGCGACCGCTCATGAGTGCTCCGGCCGGCGAAGGTCGGAAGCGCAGGACAGGAAATTGCCGTTTGCGGGCCGGCATCACCTGAATATCGACACACCTTATCTGTCGGTGATGATCTTGACCTTGTCGCCGGCCGAAACGGCTGCGCCGGGCGACATTGCATTGAGCACCCTGAACAGGTCGAGCTTGCGGTCGACGCCGACCATCTGCGCCGCGAGCGAACCCATGGTCTGTCCGGGCCGGACCGTGACGACGCGGATATGCAGCGGCTTCAGCTCTGCTTTTTCGGCTGCGCTCAAGATCCGGAACGAGCCGCTGACCGAGCGCGCCACCGCGTCCAGCGAGGTGCTGGCGGAGGGGGCTGCCGTCAGCAGCCGGTAGACCTGGCCGCCGGCGCGGATCACCGCGATGCCGAACTGCCAGCCCTCGGCGCTGGCATGCGCCGTCGCCGCCTCGTTGCCGTTGATTGTTTCCTGGCGCACGCTGCTTTCGTCGAGACCGGCCACCCAGCCGCTGCGGAGGTAGTCGGTCAGCGATCGGTTCCTGTCGATCGAGACGCCGTCGAAGCGGATCGCTATGTCGCCCGGCCCGGTTGCCGTCACCGCCGCGGCCGAGTTGTCGATGATGAAGCCGTCGGGCACCGAGAACGACACGCCGAGCCCCGGATGCAGGAAGGTTTCGCCACGCACATAGCCTTCCTCCGGCGTATCGCCGTAGAGCAGCCCGTCTATGCCGGCGAGGAAGGCGTCGCGGTCGCGCGTGCCGACGCCGGGCGCGCCGAACTGGCGGGCATGGCGCTGCGCCAGATCGATGCGTTGCGGCGTGTTCGGGTGCGTTGCCAGGAAGTCGAGGCTGGCATCGGTGGCGCCGCTGATCGAGCGGAAATCGGTGTAGGCCGACATGGACTGCAGGAAGCGGCCGGCGGCAAACGGATCGAAGCCCGCCTCGCCGATCGACTTGATGCCGATGCCGTCGGCCTCCAGCTCCTGATTGCGCGAGAACTGGGCAAGCCGCAGCTTGCCGCGGATCAGTGCCGCCTTGGCGGTCGGGCTGTCGCCGAGCACATCCGAGACGACTTTTGTCGCAAAGCCTTCCTCGGCCTCGAGCTGCTGGCGCTGCAAGCCGTGGTTTGCAGTGACATGGCCCATCTCATGCGCGATGACCGCGGCGAGCTCGGCCGAATCGTTGGCCAGCGCCAACAGGCCGCGCGTGATGTAGAGATAGCCGCCAGGCAATGCGAAAGCGTTGACGTTGGGCGAATTGAGGATCGTGATGCGGTAGGTCTGGCTCGGGTTGGCCGAAACCACCGTCAGGCTGCCGACGACTTTGGCGACCATGCGCTCGAGCTTGGGATCGGAATATTCGCCGCCATAGGTCGCGAGGATGCGCGGATGCTGCGCCTTGGCCATTTCGGCGACCTTGCTGTTGGCGGCAACATTGTCGACGGTGACCGGTTTGCTGGAAGGCTGGAAGCCGGATTCCTGAACGTCCGGAGGCGTGAACATCTGGCAGCTTGCCAACGCCATGGCAAAGCCGGCCAGCGCCAGGAAGCGCGCCAGCGGTTTCCTTCTCACTCTGTCTGTGCCGGTCGGCAGAACAGCTTCCTTTCGGCTCTCAGCACATGGCCCGAAAATCGGGCATCGATTTTCAGATCATGCGCAAAATCAACTGCCACAGCGTCCTTCGAGCCCACGAGCGCGGATGGCACCGTAGTGGCAAATCACAACCTATGCCGGACCAGTATCGGAGGACCTAGCCACACTACTTTGACCATGGCAAGCAAACGCCACATCGCCTGAAGCCGGTTTGGCCGTAAATTATGTCCGCTTCCGGGCAACATCTCGTGATCCTGCGCCAAACGGACCTGCACCGATATAGCGCCGGAAGGCTTCCGGTCCAGCCTTGGTAAAAAAATCGGCGACAGTCCCGGTTGCGGCAACCGTGCCATTGTCCAGGAACACCATGTCCTGGCCGATACGGTGGGCGTCCTCCGGCTGATGGGTGACGAACAGCACCGTCATGCGCCGCTCCGCATGGACGTCGGCTACCAGATCGAGCATGTCGTCGCGCAACGCCGGTCCGAGCGAGGCGAACGGTTCGTCGAGCAAGAGCACCGGCCGGTCGCGCACCAGGACGCGGGCGAGTGCGACGCGCTGCCGCTCGCCGCCGGAGAGTTCGCGCGGCAGGCGCTGTTGCTTGCCGGCAAGGCCGACGCGCTTGAGCGCCGCGGCGATTGCAGCGTGGTCGGCCTCGGTCAGCCTGAGCGACGGCGAGCGGCCAAGGCCGACATTTCGTTCGACCGAAAGATGGGCGAAGAGATTGTTTTCCTGGAACACCATCGACACTGGCCGCGCCGAAGGTGGTTTACCGCCGACGTCGCCGCCACCGATCAGCACGCGGCCCGATTGCGGCGTCTCGAAGCCGGCCACCAGGTTGAGCAGCGTCGATTTTCCCGAGCCGCTCGGCCCCATGATGGCGGTGATCTTCGAGGCGGCGAACTCGACATCGAATAAAAACGGCGCTTCGCCATAGCTGAACGAGACCTTTTCCAGCCGCACAGCCGTACCGTTTTCGCTGTTGAGCATCATGATTTTTCTCCCCGTCCCAGCCAGTCCGCGGCCAGGACAAGCGCGAGACAGACCAGGCCGAGCAGCAATGCCAGGCCGGCCGCGTCCATCGTGCGGTAGCTGCCCATGCGGGCCAGCAAGAGATAAGGCAGCGTCTGCAGGGAGTCGCTGCCAAACAGGGCAATGACGCCGAGATCGCCGAGCGACAAAGCCATCGCGAACGCGAAGCCGGTGGCGAGCGGCCGCCGCAGCGACGGCCAGTCGACCAGCCGGAAACGGCTCCAGCCCGAAATGCCAAGCAGCAGACAGAGCCGTTCGTGACGTTCACTCGCCGCATCATAGCCGGGGCGAATGGCGCGGATGGCAAACGGCATCGCCATCACCGCATTGACGGCGACGACCATGACAGGGGCGATGGCAAAGACGTCGCTGACCGAACGCAGCAGCAGGAACCAGCCGGCGCCTATGACGACGGGCGGCACGACGAGGACGAAGCCGGCGCCGGTATCGGTGGCGTGTTCGAGCAGCGTCCCGGCGCCGACGCGACGCCTCAAGGCCAGCGCCCGTCGTGCCATGACCAGCGACAGCGACAGCGCCACTGCGAGCAGCGCCGCCAGCAAGGCGAGCACGGCGCTGGTCAGCGCCGCTTGCCGCACCGCGCTCTCGCCCGCCAGCCGGCCGAGATCGGCGCCAAGGCCTGACGTCACCGTGGCCGCCATCGGCCCGGCGACGAACAGCAAAGCGAGGATGATCAATGCTGCGTTCAGCACGGTCTCGGCGGCGCCGGCCGAAAGATAGCGGCGCGAAGCCACCGGCAGGTTGGCGTCGCCGACGGTATTGGCGCCGAGCCGCATCAATGCCAGCACGACGACGAAGGTCAGCGCGATCTGCAGCACTGTCAGCGTCACCGCTCGGGCAGGATCGAAATCGAAACGCAGCGCCTGGTAGATGGCGACCTCCAGCGTTGTCGCACGCGGCCCGCCGCCCAGCGTGAGTACGATGGTAAAGGATGTGATGCAGAGCATGAAGACAAGCCCGGCGACGCCCGGCAGCGCCGCGCGCAGCGTCGGCCATTCGATCAGCCGGAAGGCGGGCCTGGCGCCCATGCCAAGTTGGCTCGCCAGCCGCCACTGGTCGGCCGGCACTGTCGCAAGCGCTTCGAGGAACAGCCGCGTCGCCAGCGGCAGATTGAAGAAGACATGGGCGACGAGTATGCCGGACAGGCCGTATATGCCCGGCCAGCCCTGACCGCCGTTCGCGCTGAGCACGCCGGCGAAATAGCCGGCACGGCCATAGAGTGCCAGAATCCCGAGTGCTGCGACGATGGCCGGCAGCGCGAGCGGCACGGCGAAGAGCTGCAGGATCAGGCCGCGACCAAAGAAGCGCGGATGCCGCGACAGCGCCCGCGCCACGAACAGCGCCGGCACGACGGAGAGCAGCGTCGACAGCAATGCCTGCCACAACGTGAATCGGGCGACGCGGAAGAGGTAGGAATCGAAGGCCGACGCGGCGCCGGACGGATCGCGGGCGCCTTCGACGATGAGCCCGGCGAACGCGCCGCCGATCAGCAGCGCAACAGCGGCAAGCGCGATGGTGCCGGCGGTGATGCGGGGATCTCTACGATGGCCAGTGTGCATTCCGCGCTGCCCAACTTAACGGCGGGCGCTGAAAGATGGGATGTGGCTGAGGTCGAGTTCCCGCCCACCCCCCTCTGGCCTGCCGGCCATCTCCCCCACAAGGGGGGAGATTAGAAGCTTCACCCTCGCCTCAATCCTTCGACTGTTGCGATTGGCGAAAGCGGAAGTGACATCCGATCTCCCCCCTGGAGGGGGAGATGGCCGGCAGGCCAGAGGGGGGTGGCGTGGAGCGAACACCATGCAGAAATCTAAGTCCTACTTGCTCATCACCGACAGCCATTCGTCGACCCAGGCCTTGCGGTTGGCGGCGACCTCTTCGGGGCTTAACAGCAACGTCTTGGTCGGCTTGACGAGCTTGTCGAAAGCCGGATTGAGCGGCTTCTCGGTCTTGCCGGCAGGGAACATCCAGTTGGTCTCGGGAATGACATCCTGGAATTTCGGCCCGGTCATGAAAGTCAGGAACTGTTTCGCCAACGGGTTCTTCGCACCTGATTTGGTGATGCCGGCAACCTCGATCTGCAGATACGCGCCCTCGTCGAAGGACGCTGCCTGATAGCGTTGGGTGTTTTCGGCGACCATGTGATAGGCCGGCGACGTGGTATAGGACAGCACCATCGGCGCCTCGCCCTTGGTGAACAGGCCGTAGGCCTCGCTCCAGCCCGGCGTCACGGTGAGCACCTTTGCCTTAAGCTTGGCCCAGGCTTCGGGCGCCTTGTCGCCATAAACCGACTTCACCCACAACAGCAGGCCGAGACCGGGCGTCGAGGTGCGCGGATCCTGAATGACGATCTTTTCATCGGCATTGCCCTCGACCAATTCCTTCAGGCTCTTCGGCGGCGTCTTCAGCTTTTCGGTGTCGTAGACGACGGCGAAATAACCATAGTCGAACGGCACGAAAATATCGTCGCTCCAGCCGCCCGGCACCTTGACGTCGATGACGGCACCATGCGGCGAAAACAGGCCGGTGGCCTTGGCTTCCGCCGTCAGATTGGTGTCGAGGCCGAGCACGATGTCGGCCTTGGTCGTGGCCCCTTCCAGCCTGACGCGGTTGAGCAGGGCGACGCCGTCGGCGACCGCGACGAATTCGAGAATACAGCCGCATTCGGCCTCGAACGCCTTCTTGACCGCCGGGCCTGGACCCCATTCGGCGGTGAAGCTCTCATAGGTATAGACGGTGAGTTTTTCCTGCGCGGATGCCGGCCCGGTGCCGGCGAGAACGGTCGCCGCGAGCAGCACTGCCGAAACAAGTGTGTATAAAAACGTGCGCATCGGCGCCTCCTTCGTTGGCGTTGAAGGGAATTGAGGCGTCGGGTTGTCCGAAACGTCTAATCCCTCCGCCGGTACAAACCGGATCAGGTTCAGCGGGTTGGCAGGTTGCCTCTCAGCCGGTCCGCGAAGATCGCGTCCAGCACCCCGTTAGAGCGCTTCGACACATAGGCCCGGCCCATCTGCGGCGCAAGCGGAAGTTTGCCGGGCATCCAGACCGCGGCCTTCCGTTTCGCAAGCAGGGCTGGTAAGGGCCACGCATATGAGCAAATTCACCATCCTGCTTGGCGGCGACCTTATCCGCACGCCGCTGCTCGACCGCCAGGTCGAAGGCACGCGTGTCATCGCCGCCGACGCCGGCATCAGCCATGCCCGGACTCTGCGCCTGACGCCGGAACTCTGGGTCGGCGACTTCGATTCGGTGCCGGCGGATTTGCCGGACGAGCTCGCCGCCGTGCCGCGCCAGGTGTTTCCGGCAGAAAAGGACAAGACCGACGGCGAACTGGCTATCGCCGCCGCGCTCGAACGCGGCGCGACCAGCCTCGTGCTCGCCGGCGCGTTCGGCGGCAAGCGCACCGACCACGCCTTCCTGCACCTGGCGCTCGGCGTCCGGCTGGCCGAGGCAGAGACAGAGGTGCTTTTGACCAGTGGCGCACAGGAAGGCGTCCCCTTGCTTCCCGGAAAGGCCGGCTTCGACTACGCCGACGGCACGCTGTTTTCGATTCTCGGCTTCTCCGACCTTGCCGGTCTGACCGTGACCGGCGCCAAATGGCCGCTGAACCATGTCGAGGTGGCGTTCGGCTCGTCGCTGACCATTTCCAACGAGGTCAAGGGCCGGCTCGAAGTCGCGCTGGGCAGCGGCCGCGCGCTGTTGCTCGCCCATCCATTCCCCCTACCTGAAAGCTGACATGGCGCCGCTGCTTCTCAATCTCGACGGGATAAAACTGACCTTCGGTGGCACGCCGCTGCTCGACGGGACGGAACTGACGGCGTCGGCGGGCGACAAGATCGCTCTGGTCGGCCGCAACGGCTCGGGCAAGTCGACGTTGCTGAAGATCGCTGCGGGATTGATCGAGCCGCAGGATGGCGAGGTGTTCCGCCAGCCTTCGGCAACAGTGCGCTACCTGCCGCAAATGCCCGACATGGATGGTTTCGCCAGCGTCCGCGCCTATGTCGAGGCGGGGCTCGGACCCGCCGACGATCCCTACCGCGCCACCTATCTGATGGAGCATCTCGGCCTGTCCGGCGAGGAACGGCCGAACGATCTCTCCGGCGGTGAAGCCCGCCGTGCTGCCCTGGCACGCGTCATGGCGCCGGAGCCCGACATTCTCCTCCTCGATGAGCCGACCAACCATCTCGACCTGTCGGTCATCGAATGGCTGGAGGAGGAGCTTGCCCGCACCTCTTCGGCGCTGATCGTCATCTCGCACGACCGCCGCTTCCTCGAGCGCGTGTCGCGCGCCACCGTCTGGCTCGATCGTGGCCAGACCCGCAGGCTGGACAAGGGTTTTGGCCATTTCGAGGAATGGCGCGACACCGTGCTGGAAGAAGAAGAGCGCGAGCAGCACAAGCTTGGCCGCCAGATCGTTCGCGAGGAGCACTGGTTGCGCTATGGCGTGACGGCAAGGCGCAAGCGCAACATGCGCCGGCTCGGCGAACTGCAGACCATGCGCCAGCGCTTTCGCGGCCATCGCGGCGCCGAGGGTGCGGCGACCATGGTGGCCAGCGACGCCGCCGAATCCGGCAAGCTGGTGATCGAGGCCAGGAACATCGAGAAGAGCTTTGGCGACCTCACCGTGGTCAGGGGTTTCTCGACCCGCATCCAGCGCGGTGACCGCGTTGGCCTGGTCGGCCCGAACGGCGTCGGCAAGACGACGCTGCTGAAGATGCTGACCGGCGAATTGAAGCCGGACTCAGGCACGGTGCGACTCGGCACCAATCTGGAGATCGCCACGCTCGACCAGAAACGCGAGGCGGTCGACCCGCAAGAGACGCTGGCGCAGTATCTCACCGACGGCCGCGGCGAGAACCTTGTCATCAACGGCGAGCAGCGCCACGTCGTCTCCTACATGAAGGACTTCCTGTTCAAGCCGGAACAGGCGCGCACGCCGGTGCGCGAGCTTTCGGGCGGCGAGCGGGCGCGGCTGCTACTCGCCCGTGTGCTGGCGCGGCCGGCAAATCTTTTGGTGCTGGACGAGCCGACCAACGATCTCGACATGGAGACGCTGGAACTGCTGCAGGAACTGGTCGCCGGTTTTGCCGGCACCGTCATCCTGGTCAGCCACGACCGCGATTTCCTCGACCGCACGGTGACCAGCCTGATCGCGCCGGAAGGCGGCGGCCGCTGGATCGAATATGCAGGCGGCTATTCCGACATGCTGGCGCAGCGCGGCGGCACCAGGCTGGACGACCGCAAGGCACGGCCGAAGGCCGAGACGAGTGAAGTGGCGGCGGCAGCCAGGACCGAGGCAACTGCGCCGAAGGGCCCGGCGAAAAAACTGTCGTTCAAGCAGAAATTCGCGCTGGAATCGCTGCCCAAGAAGATCGACGCGGTGACCGCCTCGATATCACGGCTGGAGGACAATATCGCCGACCCGGCCTATTACGAGCGCGACCCGGCCTCATTCCAGAAGACCATCGCCGCGCTCGACAAGGAGCGCGCCACGCTGGCAGCGCTCGAGTCGGAATGGCTGGAACTTGAATTGCTGCGCGAGGAGATGGAGGGGTAGACGCTTCGCCGTTGCTCCAACACGACAATGCGCATACATTATGCGCATTCTGCGGAGGTTATCATGCGAAAGATAGCTATGAATGCGGTTCGTCAGCCGGCAAATCTGTCGATCGACTCAAAGCTCATGAAGGAAGCCAAGGGACTCGATGTGAATGTCTCGCGCGCCGCCGAAGCCGGTATCGCAGAGGCGGTGGCTGCCGAAAAAGCCCGACTATGGAAACTTGAGAATCGCGCCACAATAGAAGCGTGGAACGAATACGTCGAAAAGCACGGTATTCCGTTGGAAGAACATCGGCAGTTCTGATGGCACGCTATGATGTCTTCGCGGGTCGGGTCGAAGGCAGCTATTTGCTGGACGTCCAATCCGACCTGCTCGACGATTTTAAAACACGGGTGGTGATCCCGCTGCTTCCGACAACAATGACGCCGCCGCCGATGCGAAAGCTCCATCCCCTCGTCGAGATCAATGGGCGAAAATTGGTTGTGGCCACCCATCTGATCGCCACGGTTCCGGCAAAGGAATTGGGCGAAAGTCGACTGAATATCTCCAGGCATCAAGACGACATCGTGGCCGCGCTCGACATGCTGTTCCAGGGCTTCTGAGCCGAAGAGAGGCTGGTGAGCCGGCCTCAGCCCGCCTCTTTTGTTTGCCAGGCCTTCAGCGCCTCGTCGAACACCTTCTCGCCGGGAATGCCCTTTTCCATGGTGAGCAGCGCCCGCCGTCCGGTCTTGTAGACGACCGGCACGTCGATCCATTTCTGGCCCCGCAGCAGGGTCAGATTGGCGTCTTCGTCCGGCTTTGTGTCGTTGAGAGCCACCAGGAAGAAGCCGTCGGCGATCTTGGCCGGGATGCCGATCAGTGGACTGCCGGCATCCTGTTCAGAGCCCTTCATGGCGACGCGCAGGATGTTGTCGACACCGCCGCCGTCGAAACCATCGGGCGTCAGGAAAATCATCTCGATGATGTGGCTGGCCGGCAGCGTCTGGTCGGTGTTGCGGCGGATGGTCATGCGCAACTGCACGTCCTTGCCCGGAATGCTCGCCTCGGCGCGGATTGCCGGCTCGGGCGGCAGATTGCCGCCGGGCGATTCCTGCACCAGCGACCAGACGATGCTGCCGGGCTCGGCCGAGCCTTGCGCGGTGCTGGTGCGCTCCTCGTAGAAGATCGCCTTCTGGCCGACCGCCAGCGCGGTTTCCGCAGGCGCGGCTGTCGGTGCAGCACCCGGCGCGGCACCCGGGGCCGGCGCTGCCGGCGCGGCTGCGCTATCGGTCGGCGCCGCCGGCGCCGGCGGCGTGCCGTCGGCAGGCGGTGTTGCGGGCGCCGCACCCGGCGTTGCGGGCACAGTCGTGGCTGGCGGATCACCGGCCGGCGCTGCAGGCGCAGGTGCGGCCGGCGGCGGCGTGGTCAGTGCTGCGACGGATTCGCCCTCTCCGATGCCGCCTTGTCCTGAAGCGGGGCCGGGATCGACCTCACCGCCCTCCGGTGTCAGCCGCTGGGTGAACTTTGTGCCCTCGGCATCGGCTGGAGCCGCTGCGGCCGGGGCCCTTGCCGCAGCATCGGCAGCCGGCCGCTCGGCCGGGCTCGGCTTCACCAGCGGTTCTACGGTTGCGACCGTCGTGCTGTTGAGACCCAGCATGTTGCTGAACGCGTCCTTGTTCAGCCAGATGCCGTAGCCGCCGCCCGCGATGACGAGCAAGGCGATGACAGCGGCGATCAGCCCGCCATAGCTGCGCCTGCGCTCGGCAGGATGCTGACGCTGAAAAGTGTCCGGCGCCGGCTCCTCGTCGTTGGGGAAGACATCGTCTCTAAAGCTATCGCTGTTCTCGTACGCCGCTGGAAGATCCGCGTCCGAAGGCTCCGCATCGGTGCCCTCTGGAGGCGGTTTTTGCCAATTCAGCGAGGCTTTGGCGGCAGGTGCCGGCTGCCATTCCGGCTCGGTCTTGGCCGGCTGCCATGCCGGCTCGGCCTTTGCCGGCTGTCGGACATGGCTGGGTTGGTTCTTGTTGCGGTCGATGGAGGAGAAGATGTCCTCCAGCTCCGACAGCGGATCGGATACCGGCGCAGGCTTGGCGTAGCCCCGCTCGACGATGGCGATGGCATCTTCCAGAGTGCGCTTATGCTGGGCAACGACCGACGGCGCCAGCGGCGGCATGTTCTTCGCAAGCTTGTCCGCGATTGTCGAACGGGCCTTGTCATAGACCCTGGCGCGTATCTCCGGCGTCGGATTTCCAAGACCGTCGAGCGTCTTTTTCAGAGCACCAACAAAATCTGCCATGCTTCAGTCGACCTGCATTTCGTTTCTGGGCCGGCCCCCGCAAATCGGCCGCGATGCCCGGAACAGCTTGGAATCTAGTCTTGAAACGGATCGGTCACAAGTATTGTGTCGTCCCGTTCAGGGCTGGTGGAAAGGAGTGCGACCGGCGCGCCGATCAGTTCCTCGATGTGACGGACATATTTGACTGCCTGGGCCGGCAGATCGTTCCAGCTTCTGGCGCCAGCGCTGGTGCCTTTCCAGCCCTCCAGCGTCTCGTAGACCGGTTCGACGCGCGCCTGCGCACCCTGGCTGGCCGGCAGATAGTCGATCGCCTCGCCATCGAGGCGGTAGCCGGTGCAGACCTTGATCTCGTCCAGCCCGTCGAGCACGTCGAGCTTGGTCAGGGCGATGCCCTTGATGCCGTTTACGGCGACGGCTTGGCGAACCAGCACGGCATCGAACCAGCCGCAGCGGCGCTTGCGGCCGGTGACGACGCCGAACTCGTGGCCGCGCGTGCCCAGGAACTCGCCGATCTCGTTCTTCTGTTCGGTCGGGAACGGACCTTCGCCGACACGCGTCGTATAGGCCTTGGTGATGCCGAGCACATAACCGATGGCACCCGGGCCGACGCCGGATCCGGCGGCCGCTTGGCCAGCCACCGTGTTGGACGAGGTGACGAACGGATAGGTGCCGTGGTCGATGTCGAGCAGCGTGCCCTGCGCGCCCTCGAACAGGATGCGTTCGCCGGCACGGCGCTTGTCGTCGAGGATCTTCCAGACGCGGTCCATATAGGGCAGGATCTCGTCGGCGACCGAAATCAGCTCACTCATGATTGCGCCATGCGTGACTTCGGAGTGGCCGAGCCCGCGGCGCAGCGCATTGTGATGCGTCAGCAGCCTGTCGACCTTCAAGGGCAGCGTTTCCAAATCCGCCAAATCCATCACCCTGACTGCGCGCCGGCCCACCTTATCCTCATAAGCGGGGCCGATGCCGCGACGGGTCGTGCCGATTTTCGTTCCCGAATTGGAGGCGGCGTCTTCGCGGAATCCGTCCAACTCCCGGTGCAAGGACAGGATAAGCGCGGTGTTTTCGGCTATTTTCAGGCGCTCCGGCGTCACCTCGACCCCTTGCGCCTTCAATTTCGTTACTTCCGCGACGAAGGCATGCGGGTCGAAGACGACGCCATTGCCGATGATGGACAGCTTGCCTTGCCGCACCACGCCGGACGGCAGCAGCGACAGCTTGTAGACCTTGCCGTCGACGACCAGCGTATGGCCGGCATTGTGGCCGCCCTGGAAGCGCACGACGACGTCGGCGCGTTCCGACAGCCAGTCGACGATCTTGCCTTTGCCCTCGTCGCCCCATTGCGAGCCGACGACCACCACATTGGCCATGTTTCTTTTCCCTTGAGGCGCCGCTCCGAGCGGCTTGAATGGTTCGAAACGACAGGCTTCTATCGCATCGGCCAGAAAATCGGAATCGATTTTCGGATAGCACGACGCGAACGTTCAAAGCCTTGAGACGCGTACTTTGTGCGTCCAGGTGGACGTACGTCGTTCTATAACGTCAACACCCGGCGAGCGCGACCATTCTTTGCCGCCGAAAGCGCCCTCAGGCACAACAATTTTCGCGTTTGACATCATTTACTTGGGCGAACCACCACAATAGGTCGGCAATGACCCTGCCCACCCCGGCTGGAATTTCGCGATGCATCGAACCGCCTATCTGTTCCTGCTGTTCACCACCTTGCTGTGGGGCGGCAACTCCGTGGCCGGCAAGCTGGCAGTCGACCATATTTCGCCGATGACGCTGGTCTTCCTGCGCTGGGTCCTGGCCGTTCTGATCATGCTGCCGATCGGCTGGCGAACGCTGCGCGAGGACTGGCCGGTGGTGCGCAGGCATTGGTTGCTGCTTGGCGGGCTCGGCGCTTGCGGCTTCACCTTTTTCAACGCGATCTTCTACACGGCGCTCAACTACACGACGGCGATCAACGTCTCGATCGAGCAGGCGGCAATCCCGATCGTCATCATCCTCGCCAATTTCGTGCTGTTTCGCCTGCGTGTGAACCGGGTGCAGATCGCCGGTGTCGTGCTGACGATCATCGGCGTCGCCCTGACCGCCAGCCACGGCGATCTGCGCCAGCTTCTCAAGCTGGACCTCAACTTCGGCGACGCCATCATGCTGATCGCGGTGCTTTGCTACAGCTTCTACTCGGTCGGGTTGCGGCTGAAGCCGGCCATACGCTGGCAAAGCCTGATGCTGGCGCTGTCGATTGCCGCACTGGTGACCTCGCTGCCTTTCTTCCTCTGGGAGGTGGCTGCCGGCAAGGTCATCATCCCCGATGCGCGCGGCTGGGCGATAGCGTTCTACACTGCGATCGGCGCTTCGGTCGTCTCACAGATTTTTTATATCAGGGGCATCGAACTGATCGGCGCCAACCGGGCCGGCCTGTTCATCAACCTGGTGCCGATCTTCGGCACGCTGCTGTCGGTGCTGATCGTCGGTGAGACATTCCAGCTCTATCAGGGCGTGGCCCTCGTGCTGGTGCTCGGCGGCATCAGCCTGGCCGAATACAGCGGACGTAAAATGGCGACTTGACAGCCGGAAACCTGTGACGGGCCGTGAAAGAACCCTGTCGATATTTCGACGCCATTGTCGAAACGCCCCGTGGGCTTACAAGGCCCGCGGGGCGCTCGCGCATGATTCAGGCGACGCCGACGTCGAAATGCAGCCGCTTGGCGGAGTCGATCGACTTGTGCGCCCGCACCTGTTCCAGCACCTTCTCCGGGAACGGCGCATCGAGATAGAGCAGCGCGATGGCATCGCCGCCAGGCCGGTTGCGGCCGAGCTGGAAGTTGGCGATGTTGACGCCGTTCTCGCCGCAGACCGTGCCGAGCAGGCCGATGATGCCGGGCGCGTCGGCATTCGTCGTGTACAGCATGTGCTGACCGACCTCGGCGTCGAGGTTGATGCCCTTGATCTGGATGAAGCGCGGCTTGCCGTCCGAGAAGCAGGTGCCGGCGATCGCACGTGTCTTGTGCTCGGTCTTGACCGTCAGCTTGATATAGCCGTCGAACACGCCCGATTTGTCGCGCTTGACCTCGGCGACGATGATGCCGCGCTCCTTGACCATGATCGGCGCCGAAACCATGTTGACGTCGGAGACCTGCGGCCGGATCAGCCCGGCAAGTGTGGCGCTGATCAGCGCGCGCGTGTTCATCGTCGCGGTCGAGCCGTCGAACAGGATCTCGACCTCCTTGATCGGATCCTCGGTGACCTGGCCGACAAAGGCGCCGAGCACTTCGGCCAGCTTGACGAAGGGTTTTAGGCGCGGCGCTTCCTCGGCGGTGATCGACGGCATGTTGATGGCGTTGGAAACGGCGCCCTTGATCAGGTAGTCGGCCATCTGCTCGGCGACCTGCAGAGCGACATTCTCCTGCGCCTCCATCGTCGATGCGCCGAGATGCGGCGTCGCCACCACATTCTCCATGCCGAACAGCTCGCTTTTCTCCGCCGGCTCGACCTCGAACACGTCGATGCCGGCGCCTGCCACCTTGCCGCTTTTCAACGCCGCGATCAGGTCGGCCTCGACGATCAGCCCGCCACGGGCGCAGTTGATGATGCGCACGCCGGTCTTCATTTTGGCGATCGCCGAAGCGTCGATGATGTTGCGCGTCTTGTCGGTCAAGGGCGTGTGCAGGGTGATGAAATCGGCGCGGGCGAACAGCTCGTCGAGTTCCACCTTCTCGACGCCGAGCTCCTCGGCGCGACTGTCCGACAGGAACGGATCGAAGGCGATGACGTGCATCTTCAGGCCAACGCCGCGCGTAGCGACGATCGAGCCGATATTGCCGCAGCCGATGATGCCAAGCGTCTTGCCGGTGATCTCGGTGCCCATGAAGCGGTTCTTTTCCCACTTGCCGGCATGGGTCGAGGCATTAGCTTCCGGTATCTGGCGGGCCAGCGCGAAGATCATGGCGACGGCATGCTCGGCGGTGGTGATCGAATTGCCGAAGGGCGTGTTCATCACGATGATGCCCTTGCGGCTCGCCGCCGGGATGTCGACATTGTCGACGCCGATGCCGGCGCGGCCGACCACCTTGAGCCTTGTGGCGGCGTCGATCAGCTTTTCGGTGACTTTGGTCGCCGAACGGATGGCGAGGCCGTCATACTGGCCGATCACTTCGAGCAGCTTTTCCTTGTCCTTGCCGAGATCGGGCAGGTAGTCGACCTCGATGCCGCGATCCCTGAAGATCTGCACGGCGGTGGTGGAGAGTTTGTCTGAGACGAGAACGCGGGGCATGGGCTTCATCCTTTGCGATTGGCGCCCCTCCCCTGACGGGAGGGTCGGCGCGAAGTGCCGGGGTGGGGTGGTTGCGGCCGGGCGTGGCCGAAATCTTTTTCTTCTGGACGGCGGACCGTTGAGTTGGGTGGAGGCGACCCCACCCGGCCCTTCGGGCCACCCTCCCCTCGAAGGGGAGGGATCAGGCGGCCGCCTTGAGCGACGCCTTTTGCGCGGCAAAGGCCCAGTCGAGCCACGGCAGCAGCGCTTCGAGGTCGAAAGTCTCGACGGTTGCGCCGCACCAGATGCGCAGGCCCGGCGGTGCATCGCGATAGGCGCCGATATCGTAGGCGACGCCTTCCTTGTCGAGCGCCGAGACGATGCCCTTGGCGAACGCCGCTTGTCCGTCGGCATCGAGCGCGGCGACGTCCGGGTCGGTGAAGGAAAGACAGACGGACGTGTTCGACCGCGTCGCCGGGTCGGTGGCCAGATGGCCGAGCCATGCGGATTTATCGACGAAACCGTCGATAATGGCGGCGTTGGCGTCGGCGCGGGCAATCAATGCGTCGAGACCGCCGATCGACTTCGCCCAACGCAGCGCGTCGAGATAATCCTCGACGCACAGCATCGACGGCGTGTTGATGGTTTCGCCCTTAAAAATGCCTTCGATGAGCTTGCCGCCCGAGGTGAGGCGAAAGATTTTCGGCAGCGGCCAGCCAGGCTTGTAGCTTTCCAGCCGCTCGACGGCGCGTGGGCTGAGGATCAGCATGCCATGCGCACCTTCGCCGCCCAGCACCTTCTGCCAGGAGAAGGTGACGACGTCGAGCTTGCCAAAATCGAGCTTTTGCGCAAAGGCCGCCGACGTGGCGTCGCAAATGGTCAGGCCCTTGCGGGCGGCCGGGATGAAATCGCCGTTCGGCACGCGCACGCCTGAGGTCGTGCCGTTCCAGGTGAAGACCACGTCGCGGTCGAAGTCGATTTTTGTCAGATCCGGCAGTTCGCCGTAGCCGGCTTCGATCCTGCGCACGTCGGCGAGCTTCAGCTGCTTGACCACATCGGTGACCCAGCCGGAACCGAAACTCTCCCAGGCGACCATGTCGACGCCGCGTTCGCCGAGCAGCGACCACAGCGCCATCTCGACCGCGCCGGTGTCCGACGCCGGCACGATGCCGATGCGATAATCCGCCGGAATTTGGAGAATTTCCCGCGTCAGCTCGATCGCCTGTTCGAGCTTGGTCTTGCCGATCTTGGCGCGGTGCGAGCGTCCGAGCGCGGCATTGGCCAGCGCCTCGACTGACCAGCCGGGGCGTTTTGCACAGGGACCTGAGGAAAAATTGGGATTTGCCGGGCGCAGTCCGGGCTTCGTATGGATCGTCATCGTGGTCTATCCTTCCAGATAGTGGCCCCTCGTTGGGGAGGGGTGGCCCACAGACGGCGATATGCGTTCAGGCTTCCGGCGTCAAGAGGAAAGTTTTTGTCGCTGACGGGATACTGGTCGCATCCCAGACCAAAAACAGAACGGCGGACCGAAGACCGCCGCTGGCATCCCCGAGGCTTTCGCCGTGCCTACCAGAGATCGTAGCGCAGCCCGACCTTGATCTGATGTGAGTCGATCCCTTTGCGGATTGGAGAGTCATCCAGGTCAGCCAGGGTGGCATATTCGGCATCCGGCGACGACAGGTACTGGTAGCCCAAGTCAACGAAGACGTTCTTGGACACTTGGTACGCAACACCGGCATTTAGCGAATAAGCAAAGGAATACTGGGTTTTGTTGTCACGCAGGGCAAAGTTGTCTGCCGGGGTGTTAGCATCGGCATAACTCGCCGAAAAGCTGCGTTTGCTTCGAAAAAGGCCGACACCTGCGCCGACATAGGGCGTGAAGCCGACATAGGTTCCCAGGTCGACATAGCCGTTCACCATACCTGTCATGGCGGAATTTTTCACATTCGCGGAAGCAGCAACGGTTCCATCGTTGTATCTGACGTTAATCTTGTTGCCGGGCAGATAGCCGAGATTCACTTCGGCTCGAAGGTAGTCGTTCAGATGATATCCGAAGCCGATACTGGCAAAAACCGGATCCTCGCTTTCCTTATAGCTGAAACCTGGAGGCGTGAAAGCGAAGTCCACATTCCTGTAGCTCTCTTCCGGCAGATAAGCGACATCGCCGCGCAGATACCATCCCGAACCGACTTCGACCGGCACATAGTCCGGCGCCTGGTCGACATAGATCGGCGGATCGTAGTCGGCGCCAAGCGCCTGCGACAACGGCGTCAGGGCGATTGCTGCAAGCGCCAGTACTATGCGCGATTTGAATGTCATGATCCCCGGCTCCCGAAGGTGGCGCCATTCGCGATCGCGAGCGCCGTTTCAGGGCATTGTTAACCATAGTGGTTAAGTGCCGGTTAAGGATAACAGGGCGTTAGCGAATTGATTTTGATGCGCGTTGCCGCCACAACGAAAAAACCGCCCGGCTTTTGCCGGGCGGTCCGCAAACCTGCTCTCGAAGCGATTACTTGGTGTAAACCGGTTCGGGTTCGTAGGCGATCGGCTCCGGCTGGGCGCAGTCCGAGTTGCCGAACTGGTAGCGCAGGCCGCCGCGCACTTCGTGCACATTGATGCCCTTGTCACGGCCGGGACCGACATTGCTGTCTGAAGCGTAGTCGAACATCTTGCCGCCCTCGATATGGCTGAAGCGGTAGCCGAGATCGAGCTTGACGCGATCGGTCAGGCAGTAGGAGGCGCCCGCCATGGCCGCATAGGCAAAGCGCCAGCCCTTGCCGCCATGATGCTCGAACTCGCCGTCGATGTCATTGTTCTGCAGCGTGTCCCATTTGACCCAGGCGCCGCCGATGCCGGCGCCGACATAAGGCGTGACGCCGTGCCAGGTGCCGATATCGACATAGGCATTGGCGAGCAGCAGCAGCGCCGTATAGGACGAGTGGTCGGTCGAAGTGCAGGGCGTCTGATTAACGCCGCAGAAGCCGCTGGTCGAGCCGCGGAAATCGGATTTGCTCAACCAGTCCGCGGTCAGGTCGGTGCGGAAGTGCCGGTTGATCTGGTAGCCGACGCCGGCGCCGGCCGAGAAGGCGCCATCCAGCTTGCCGCTGTCAAAGCTGCCAGTGCCTGGAACCACCCCGTAGGTGATGTAGTCGCCGCCGCGGAACTTCGACCAGTGGTAGTCGATGTCGCCGCGAATGTACCAGCCGCCATATTCGACCGGCTGCTCGTAGACGGGCGGCGGCGGGGCCGGCTCGACCACGGGCGGCTCGACGAAGTCGGCGGCCAACACTGGTCCGGCCACGCCCGCGAGCAGCGCGGCAAAGAGGCCCATTCTTGCTGTATTGAACATGCTTGTCACCCCTGAGAACCCTCGGCACAGCGAACGCGTCCGAATCTGATTGGTTTCAGTCGTGGATAATGAATTGGAAAAGTTAAAAGCCGTTTAACCCTATCGCTTAACCATGAATCTCTAAATCTTTCAGGATTTTCGCGTTGTCCGCCAACGATTTGGCGTGCGGACACACGAAAAAAGCCCGCCGGAGGGCGGGCTTTTCACCTGGCAAAAACTGGGGGATCAGGCAGCGCTGCGGGTTTCCGAAATGACCTCGACGATGTCGTTGACGACGGCCTCGACCAGTTGCTGATCGTCGCCTTCCGCCATGACGCGGATGAGCGGTTCCGTGCCGGACGGCCGGATGACCAGGCGGCCAGCCTGGCCCAGGCGGTGGCGTCCATCTTCGATCGCCGCCTTGACCAGCGCTTCCTCGAGCGGCTTGCCGCCGGAAATATGAACGTTCTTCAGCAATTGCGGCACCGGCGCGAACTTCTTCGACAGTTCGCTGACCGGTCGGTTCTGCCGCTTGATGCAGGCGAGCACCTGGAGTGCCGAGACGAGGCCGTCGCCGGTGGTGGAAAAATCGGACAGCACGATGTGGCCCGACTGTTCGCCGCCGACATTCAGGCCGTGCGCACGCATGTGCTCGACGACATAGCGGTCGCCGACCTTGGTACGGTGCAACTGCAGGTTCATGTCGCCGAGGAAGCGTTCGAGGCCGAGATTGGACATCACCGTCGAGACGATGCCACCGCCGGCCAGCCGTCCGCTCTGATGCCAGGACTCGGCAATCAGCGCCATGATCTGGTCGCCATCGACGATCGCGCCATTCTCGTCGACGATGACGACGCGGTCGGCGTCGCCGTCGAGCGCGATGCCGATATCGGCGCGCACTTCGTGCACCTTCTTCTGCAGGCCGGCCGGATGGGTCGAGCCACACTCCTTGTTGATGTTGAAGCCGTTGGGCTCGACGTTGATGGCGACAACTTCGGCACCGAGTTCCCACAGCGCCTCGGGCGCCACCTTGTACGCAGCGCCGTTGGCGCAATCGACAACGATGCGGAGGCCCGACAGCGACATCGACCGCGGCAGCGTGCGCTTGGCAAATTCGATGTAGCGGTCATGAACGCCGTCGACGCGCTTGGCGCGGCCGAGCCCGTCCGAGTCGGCGAGCGCCAGTTCGATATCCTTGTCGAGCATGCCCTCGATGCGCTCCTCGATCTCATCGGAAAGCTTGTAGCCATCGGGACCGAACAGCTTGATGCCGTTGTCGTAGTAAGGATTGTGCGAGGCCGAGATCATCACGCCGATGTCGGCGCGCAATGAGCGCACCAGCATGGCGACCGCGGGCGTCGGAATCGGGCCGAGCAGGAACACATCCATGCCGGCGGCGCACAGGCCCGATACCATCGCATTCTCGATCATGTAGCCGGAAAGTCTGGTGTCCTTGCCGAGCACGACGCGGTGACGATGGTTGCCGCGCTGGAACGAAAGGCCGGCGGCCATGCCGACCCTCATGGCGACCTCCGCCGTCATTGGAAATCTGTTAGCGCGTCCGCGAATGCCGTCCGTTCCGAAATAACTTCCTGCCATGCTAGTCAGCTTCCCGATGGTTCATTGCCGGCACGTCATGCCACACATTGGCCCGAGCCCTATCATCACAATTCATGATTATAGGGCACCAATCCTTAGAAAACTGTTGTCTTGTGTGTTTTGTGTCACGTCAGTGCTTTGATTTTGCCTGCCCTGGTTGCAGCACAGCGTTCAGGAACTTCTGACCGCATCTGGATTGTTTCATGTGCGCGTCGATAGGCATTGAATTCGAAACCCGCGCGTCGTGTTGCTCTGGACCGGGCATTCAGGTCCGCCGCACTGGCCGACCCGATCGGCCCGCCATGTGAGGCAGTTCCTGATACTGGTCCGCCCTATACAAGTTTTCCGTGCAAATGCGCGCGGGCAAATCGCCCGGCGAACGGAGGCTGGCACCCATTTCATAAAAATAATGCACTTTCCGACAGCTTTCACGCCATTTAGCCTCTGGCGCAACCATTCGTTGAGTGTTATTGCTTACTTGGGACATAACGTGAACATCCAGAGGGAAAAGACACATGCTCATCCATCGACTTGCCACTTTGACGGGTCTTGCCGTCGTGACTTTATTCCTGGCAGCGCCCGCCAATGCGCTGACCATGGCTGAATGCAGCACCAAGTATAACGCGGCAAAGGACGCCGGAACACTTGGCGGGCAGAACTGGAACCAGTTCCGCAAGGCAGAATGCGCCACCGTCGCCGCCGCAACCGACGCCACGCCAGCCAAGGCGAACAGCACCAGCGCTGCAACGCCCGATGCGGCCGCCGCAGCGACGACCAAGGCAGCGGCAACTGCCAATGCAGGCAGCGGCCTCAGCAGGGCGGAGTGCGGCGCCAAATATCGGGCGGCCAAGGCCGGCAACACGCTGAACGGCATGAAGTGGAACGACTTCCGCATGAGCCAGTGCGGTGCCAGTGCCTTCGACGACGACACCAAGCCGGCAGCCGATCAGGCAAGCCTCACCAGCCAGCCGAAAAAGCCGACCGTGACCGCTCCCCAGGGAGTGACGTTTCCGAAGGCGATCTCGGACAAATATAGCAGCGAAACTCCGGCCAAGGCCCGCATGTACACCTGCCGCGACCAGTACCAAGCCAACAAGGGGGCCGGGACGCTGGGCGGCCTCAAGTGGATCCAGACCGGTGGCGGCTTCTACAGTCTTTGCAATGCCGCGCTGAAGAGCTGATCGACATTAACATTCGAAGATAGCAAGGCTCGCGAAGGTTCGCGGGCCTTTTGCTGCTGGCGGTGGCAGGCAGGGCCAGGATATGCCGTATCTGCGCTGCAAGCGAGGCGCTGTCGGCGCCGCTGCCAATCTCCCCCTTGCGGGGAGATCAGCCCTCATCACGGCATCCGCAAACCTTCAACGTCTATTTCCCATGTGGAGAAGTCCCCGGCACTTGGGTGAAGTGATTGAGTTTTTCAGGCCGCGATCGGCTGTCGGCACCTCCTGAACAAAAACGCCGCGTCCAAGCCGCGGCGTTTTCGAAATCAATCTCCTGAGCCGGACCCTAGCTTGACGGCTGAGGCTCCATGCCGCCTTCGGGCTCCGGGCCCTTCTTGCGGCGGCTGCCGGACTTCGGCACGGCCGAGCCGCGGCTCGGCGGCGTGTCGTCGCCGAGATCGCGTGCCGGCTTGTGGCCGGCGATCAGCTGCTTGATCTCGTCGCCGGACAGCGTCTCATATTCCAAAAGCCCCTGCGCCAGCGCAATCCATTCCTTCTTCTTCTTGGTCAGGATGGATTTCGCCGTCGAATAGGCCTCGTCGATCAGCCGACGCACTTCGGCGTCGATGATCTGCGCCGTCTCTTCCGAGACGTTCTGCGTGCGCGCCACCGAATGGCCGAGGAACACTTCCTCCTGGTTGTCGCCATAGGCGACGTGGCCAAGCTTGTCGGAAAAACCCCAGCGTGTGACCATGGCGCGCGCCAGCTTGGTTGCCTGCTCGATGTCCGAGGAGGCACCCGAGGTGATGTTCTCCTTGCCGAACTTGAACTCCTCGGCGACGCGGCCACCCATCATGATGGCAAGGCGCGAGATCATGTATTTGTAGCTCATCGAATAGCGGTCGCCTTCCGGCAACTGCATGACCATGCCAAGCGCCCGGCCGCGCGGGATGATGGTCGCCTTGTGCAGCGGATCGGCCGACGGCACGTTCAGCGCCAGGATGGCGTGGCCGGCCTCGTGATAGGCGGTGAGTTCCTTCTCGGCCTGGGTCATCGCCGACGAGCGGCGCTCGGCGCCCATCATGATCTTGTCCTTGGCGTCCTCGAACTCGGCCATGGTGACAAGGCGCTTGTTGCGCCGCGCCGCCATCAGGGCGGATTCGTTGACGAGGTTCATCAGGTCGGCGCCGGAAAACCCCGGCGTGCCCCGTGCGATCACCTTGAGGTCGACATTGGGGGCCAGCGGCACGTTGCGCACATGCACCTTCAGGATCTTCTCGCGGCCGACGATGTCGGGGTTCGGCACCACCACCTGGCGGTCGAAACGGCCGGGCCTGAGCAGCGCCGGATCGAGCACGTCCGGCCGGTTGGTGGCAGCGATCAGGATGATGCTTTCGTTGGATTCGAAGCCGTCCATTTCGACCAGCAACTGGTTCAGCGTCTGCTCGCGCTCGTCGTTGCCGCCGCCGAGGCCGGCGCCGCGATGGCGGCCGACCGCGTCGATTTCGTCGATGAAGATGATGCAGGGCGCATTCTTCTTGGCCTGGTCGAACATGTCGCGGACGCGGCTGGCGCCAACGCCGACGAACATCTCGACAAAGTCCGAGCCGGAAATGGTGAAGAACGGCACGTTGGCCTCACCGGCGACCGAACGGGCAAGCAGCGTCTTGCCGGTCCCGGGAGGGCCGACGAGCAGCACGCCGCGCGGAATCTTGCCGCCAAGCCGCTGGAACTTCTGCGGATCCCGCAGGAATTCGACGATCTCTTCCAAATCCTGCTTGGCTTCGTCGACGCCGGCGACATCCTGGAAGGTGACGCGGCCGTGCGCTTCAGTCAAAAGCTTGGCCTTGGACTTGCCGAAGCCCATGGCACGGCCGGAGCCGGACTGCATCTGGCGCATGAAGAATATCCAGACGCCAAGGATGAGAATCATCGGCAGCCAGGAGATGAGATAGCTGAACAGCGAATTGGAACCGTCGGATTCGGGGCGCGCGTTGATGGTGACGTTCTTGTCCTGGAGTCTCGAAACCAGCGACGGATCACCCGGCGAATAGGTCTGGAAGCCGGTAGAGGTGTCGGTATAAGTGCCCGAGATGCGGGCGCCCGCGATGGTCACCGTCTTGACCCGGCCGGCCGCGACGTCCTGCAGGAACTGCGAATAGGGGACGTCACTCGCTGCTCCGCGCGTCTGCGGCGTCTGGAACAGATTGAAGAGAGCGATGAGCAGGACCGCTATGATCGCCCAGAGCGCGAGATTGCGATAATTCGGATTCATCAATTGTCCCGTTGGTGTCCGCCAGCGGACACGCGTCGTGAGAGGAAACTTGGGTCTAACATAGGGATGGCGCCCTTCATTGCCAAGCAGAACAGCACGTCGCGGTTAAGCTTTCGCCCATGATCAACCGGCAGTGTGGCCGCCGAAAGGCGGGGCAGGAAGTCGCGGCGCGCCGATCAGCGCGGCGACAGTTCCGGCCGGCGCCAGGTCGAAGGACGGCAGGAAGCGGGCAAAGGGCGCGACGACCGGGCATACCGCCATTCCCGGCAAGACCGGGCTGTCGCCCGGATGTTCGCTTGCGCGCCACAGCACCGGCTCGGCCGCCAGAGCCGCGCGGACAAGGCTCGGCGGCGTGCCATTTTCGGCAATTGCCTGTCTTGCGGCACGCGCCGCGCCGAGCGGCGCGATCAAAAATTCACCCGGTCTGTCCGCCAATGTGATCCTCCGGCGACCGTCCCAGAGGGCATTGTTCACGGCAGGCGCAGCGGGCGGCAGGTTGCGGGTTTCGCGACGCAGAAAAATGCCGGCACGCCGCGCATCGACCACCGTCCGCGACAATGTGGCGCAAAACGGGGTAGCGAAAAATGAGGTTGTGCCAGGTGGTCCGGGCCTCAGCCGGTTGAGCAGCGCCTCGCTGCGAGCCTGCTCGGGCAGAAAGGCAACGCCGCCGACAGTCGCCAGCAGGACGCGCAGCGCGTAGACGGCCGCCGCCTCGTCGACGGCTGTCGCAAAGCCCGGATCGAGACGGATAAGGCCGGCTGCGGGCCTGCTGGCAAAGCCACGGATCAGCGCGGCGGCGCGATGGCCAAGCTGCTCGCGCTCCACCGCAGCCCGCGCGGCCAGCGCCAACGCGTCTTCCCGCGCACCATTGCGGTCGGCAAGCGCTGCGCGGATACGTGGCCTCTCGAAAGCCTCGTCTTCATTGGTCGGGTCTTCGGTCCAGCCGACATTCGCGCGCCGCAGGACTTCGCGCAGCGCAGCACGCTGTGTGCCGAGAAGCGGCCGTGCGATCCAGATCCGCCAGTCATAGAGGGTGGCCGGTGCCATGCCGGCTAGGCCACGCCCTGGCTCTCGCACCTCCTCCTGGCGAGCTTGCCGCATCAGCACGGTCTCGGCCTGGTCGTCGGCCGTGTGGCCGGTCAGGATCAGGCCGATACCTTCCGCCTGCGCCGCCTCGACCAGCAACCGGTAGCGTGCCTCTCGCGCGGCAGCCGGCAGGCCGGTCGACGGCTTGCGTTCGGACCAGACCAGGATGCGGTGGGCAATGCCGCGCCCGGCGCAAAGCCTGGCCACGGCTTGCGCTTCCGCTGCCGAGCCCGGCCGCAGACCGTGATCGATCGTCACAGCCAGCAATTTCGTTGCCGGCGCGGTGCGGTCGAGGTGATCTTTGAGGAGAAGGAGAAGGGCGGTCGAGTCGCTGCCGCCGGACACGGCCGCAACAGCGCCGCTGGTAAAGTCGATCTGCGAAAAAACCGAACGGTCGGGCTCGGTTTCGGGCGTCAATGCATGTCGCCCAGAAGTGGCCCCGGATCTGGGGCAACAAGTCTTGGGACAACGACATGCAAGAGAAACACTAACACGCCGCGAGCGCCCTTTCCTGCTTGACGCGTTCCTTGAGCGCGCCGGAAACGTTCGGATAGCGCTTGCCGATCTCGCCGAAAGTGGCGCAGGCCACGTCGCGCTGGTTCAATCCGACCAGCGACACACCGAGCTTCAGCAGCATGTCGGGAGCCTTCTTGGCCTTCGGATAGTCCTTGCTGGCGGCGAGGAAAGTCTCGGCCGCGTCGCGATACTTCTGCTGGCCGAGCAGCGACTCACCCAGCCAGTAATGCGCGTCCGCCGTCTTGGCGTCCTTGGGGAAGCGGGCGATGTGGTCGCGAAAACCCTGTTCGGCAGTGCCGTAGTCGCCCGACAGGATGAACTGATAGGAATTGCGGTAAAGCTCCTCCGGGTCGTCGGTGGCGGGCAGCGCCGCGACCACCGTATCGTCGGACTTGCCGGCCTGCGTGCCAGCGGCCTGGTCGCCGGGGACAGGCGCGGTGTTCTGCGCCGGTGCATGTGCCTGCGTCTTGCCGTCTGCGTCGATCACATTGCCGTTCTTGTCGACGGTGATGGTGCCGAACGTCTTCGGCGGCGTGCCCGGGATCACCGCGCCGGGTTCACCTGTCGGTGATTCGACGATGACCTCGCCGCTCTGGCCGCCGGCGGGCGGTGTGCCCGCATCGGCCGGCGCATGCGTCGCCGGAGCCTCGGCGACGCTGCTGTCGGTGTTGGTGGTGGCGTCCGACTTCTTCTGCTCGCGTGGCTGCTGCGCACCTTGTGAGCCGCCTTCCAACTGCTGGAAGCGGAACTCGTTATCTTCCTGCTGCTTGCGGATCTGCTCCTGCATCTGCAGCACCTGGAAGTTGAGCTCCTCGATCTTGCCGTTCATTTGCCGGAGTTGTTCCTCCAGCCCCGTAGTGCCGGTGCCATCCTGCGCAAATTGCACCTGATCCGGTTTCTTTTTTTCACCGAAAATGCCGAGCGTCGGCAGGCGGAAGGAAAAACCGCTTTTTTCTGTGCCTTGCTCATTGCCTACTGCCGGGGCAGCGACGCTTGATACGAGCAGCAACGCAAGCGTGCCGCTCAAGACCGATCTGAAATGCATGTGCCTCTCGCCGTGGATTGTTTGCCTGTTGCATGCCTTCCGATCGGAGTGGACCGTCAGGCGCCTCGGTTATTATCAAGGACGCAGGACTTCGGCCAAATTTTGTTTCAAGTCCCACATCCGGGCGCCGGACATGAAAAAGGCGGCCGCAGCCGCCTTTCACACGTAGGTGTTGCATTTCTGCCGATCGGAAAATTGCCGATCAGGAACCGGCGCCGCTGATCGTGGTGACGGCGCGGCGGTTCTGCGACCAGCAGGAGATGTCGTCGCAAACCGCGACCGGACGCTCCTTGCCGTAGGAAATGGTCTTCAGGCGCTGGGCGGAAACACCGCTGGCGACGAGGAAGTCGCGGGTGGCGGCGGCACGGCGGGCGCCGAGCGCCAGATTGTATTCGCGCGTGCCGCGCTCGTCGGCATGGCCTTCGATGACGATGGCATACTGCCTGTACTGGTTCAGCCATTGCGCCTGGCGCGAAAGCGTCGTCTGCGCGTCGGCGCGGATCGAGGACGAATCCGTGTCGAAGAAGATGCGGTCGCCGATGTTGACGGTAAAATCCTGGGCCGATCCGGGCGTTGCCGCCCCGGCGCCGCTGAGACCGAGATCGGCGGCGCTGTTCAGGTTCTTCTTCGAGGCGCAGCCGGCGATGGCGAGCAACGCCACCAGCGCGATCATCGCCGGGTTTCTGGTAAGTGCTGCGATACGGCCCATGCCGCCTCTCCTTCGCAATTCGAGTGATTTCGTTGATCGTCCAGTAACCACGTTTGGGTTAACCGGCGTTCAAGAAACACGGTTAAAATTTGGTTTCGGCTGCCGTCCACAGCCGTTTTGCCCAAGGGGAATCCGAGGAGGCAACAATGCGCGCGGACCGTAGGCAGAAATGCGGCTGAAACGCGACCAAGCCGTGGAAAGAGCGAATTGAAGAGTTGAAGAACTGAGGAATTGAGGAATTGAGGAAAGAGGTCACCTCAGCTTCTCTCTGAGGTTGACCAGCATTCCGTATATGCGGGCATAGGATTGCAACCACTCGTCGCGTTGCACCTGGGTGATATACTCCAGATCGAACGCATACGAAATCCACGTCTCCACTTCACTGCATGACCCTATCGCCATCGAAATGAACCGTGCGAATTCGGGCTTGGAGCGGGTCTGTTTGGCAAAACCCTCAGCCAATTGGCGCAGATCGCCTTGCTGGAACGACGTAGTTGATCGGCGAGCGCGTATTGCTCCATTTTCGGAAAAGCAAGCGTGGCTCTGTGTACCCCAAGGGAAACTGCATAGGCACGCTTATAGACTTCCAAATCCCTCGCGTGCTCGATATAGGCCGCTGCCTTCTCCATCCTTCAGTTCTTCAACTCGTCAGTTCCTCAATTCTTCAATTCCCCTTCCAGCCTATTCCAGCAGCGGCGACCAGGCCGGGTCCGAAGCGAAATTCGAGGTCGGGATCGACTGTTCGTTGCGGCCGGTGAGATCGACCGAAACGAGTTTCGGGCCGCCGGCAGAATCGCGGAAGAACATCAGCACCCGGCCGTTGGGCGCCCAGGTCGGCCCCTCCTGCTGGAAGCCGGTTGAAAGGATGCGCTCACCCGAACCGTCGACGCGCATGACGCCGATCTGGAACTCGCCGGCGGTCTGCTTGGTGAAGGCGATGAGGTCGCCGCGCGGCGACCATACCGGCGTCGAATAGACGCCGTCGCCGAAGGAGATGCGGGTCTGGCCAGAACCGTCGGCGCCCATCACATAGATCTGCGCGCGGCCGCCGCGGTCGGAGGTGAACACCACCTTGCTGCCATCCGGCGAATAGGACGGCGAGGTGTCGATGGCCGTCGAATTGGTGAGCCTGGTCGTCGAGCGGCTTCTCAAATCCATGGCGAAGATGTTGGAATTGCCGTCGTCGCGCAGCAGGCTCATGATCACCTTCTGGCCGTCGGGCGAGAAGCGCGGTGCAAAGGTCATGCCGGGAAAATCGCCGACCAGTTCGCGCTGCCCGGTCTCGATCTGCAGCAGATAGACCTTCGGCTGGCCGCTTTCATAGGACATGTAAGTGATTTCCTGCCGGTTTGGCGAGAAACGCGGGGTCAGCACGATCGACCTGCCGTCCGACAGGTAGCGGATATTGGCGCCGTCCTGGTCCATGATGGCGAGGCGCTTCTTGCGCGCGTTCTTTGCACCCGATTCGTCGATGAAGACGACGCGCGTGTCGAAATAGCCCTTCTCGCCGGTCAGCCGCTCATAGATGGCGTCGGCGATGATGTGGGCGACGCGCCTCGTGTTGGCGTCGTTGGCGAAGAACTGCTCGCCCGACATCTGCTGGCCGGCAAAGGTGTCCCACAGCCGGTACTGGGCGCGGACGCGGCCATCGGCCTCCTTGCTGACGCTGCCGGTGACCAGCGCCTGGGCATTGATCACCTTCCAGTCCTCGAAGCGGGGCGTGGCATCCGGGTTCGAGATCTTTTCGATGAAGGCGCTCTTGTCGATCGGCGCGAACAGGCCGGAGCGTTTCAGGTCTGCGCTGACGATGCCGGAAATCTCCGCGCCCAACGCATCGCCGCCCTGGAAATCGGTGATGGCGATCGGCAGCGGCTCGACATTGCCTTTGTTGACGTTGAGCTCAACGAGCGCCCGCGCCGGCAAGGTGGCGGCGGCAGTCATGCCCAGCGCCATCGCTACGATCATCAGGAGCGGCTTGAGGATGGATTTCATGTCTTCTCGCTTCTCTTCAATGATTCTACGGGGCGCCAAGCCTACAGGCCCAGCATCTCCCTCGGATCGAACGTGACCCGAACGTCGGCCCAGATGTCTTGTTTGCCCGCGGGAACCTGCAGGCCGGCCACATCGCATTTCTGAACCGCGCGCACGGCACTTTCGTCGAACGGGCGGTTGCCGCTCGACGTTTCGACGGATGGCCGTCCATCCAGCTTGCCGGAGGCGTCGAGGTTGAACCGGACGACGACGACAAAGTTCTCGGAGCCTTCAAGCCCTACCGGCAAGGTCCAGCAGCCACCAAGCTGGGCCTCCAACGCCCCCTGTTCCGATCTCGAAAGCTTCTGGCCCTGATCCTTGTCCCCGCCGAGCGATGCTTGCTGGGTCGAGCGCTTGGCGCCGCCGCCTGACGGCTTGCGCTTGTCGAGCAGCGCCGAAATCTCGTCGGCGTTGAACTGCTTGTCTTCCGATTTCGGCTTGGACGAGGCTTCCTTGACCGGCTTGTCGGCGTCCTTGCGCTCGGGCGCCTTGGCGCTTTCGGCCTGGGCCGGCTGCGGCTTCGGCCGTGCCTGCGGGGCGGGCGCCGAGTCCGGAAGCTGCGTCGTCTCGGTTGGCGGCTCCTGGGCAATGGCCTCGGCGACGGCATCCGGCTTGACCTCAGGCTTCGGGTCGATGGCGGCGGTCTTGTCCTGCGGCGGCGTCGGCGCCGGTTCCTTGGCCGGTGTCGGTTTTGGCTCCGCCTGCTTGACCGGTTCGGGCTTGACCTCTTCCTTCGGCTGCGGCACCGGAGCGACCTCCGTCGCCGGGACAGGCTTCGGCTCTTCCTTCGGCTTCGGCACGTCCTCGGGCTTCGGCTTCTCTTTCGGCGTCGGCGCGGGCGGCGGCGCCTCAGCCATATCGACCGGTTGGGGCTTGGGTTCCGGCGTCGGCGGCTTGTCGGTATCGATGGTGTTGTCACCGACCGTCTTTGCGTCGGCCACGATGTCCGGACGCTGGGTCGGCAATGGAGTCGGCTTTTCGCTCACCGCAGCTTTCTTGTCGCCTTTCTGTATCTGCGCGATCGCTTCCATCGGCACGATCTCGACTGCGACCGACTCGACTTCGGACGACGGAAGCGCAGCCGGCGCCGACAGCGTGAACAGCCCGAAGGCGATCGCCGTCGCATGCAAGATCACCGATGTGGTGAGGCCGGTCCGCATGTTCTTGTCTACTGGTCCTGTTCCTGCAGCGAGATGAGACTCATATTCTTGTAGCCAGCGGCTTGGACACGGGCCATGACCTGCAGAGCCGCTCCATAATTGGTTGCCTTGTCGGCGCGAAAGAAGATGCGCTCGTCATAGCCGGTCTTCGAGATCGCCTGCAGCTTTGCCACCAGTTCCTCGATCGGGATCTCGGTCTTCTGGATGTAAATCTGGCCGGCGGAGTTGATGGATACCTCGATCGGTTGCGTGTCGGCCGCAATCGCCTTGGCCTGTGTTTCCGGCAGGTCGACCGGAACGCCGACCGTCAGCAGTGGCGCGGCGACCATGAAGATGATCAACAGCACCAGCATCACATCGACCATCGGCGTGACGTTGATTTCCGATATCATCGCGTGATGGCGGCCGCGCCGCCTGTGGCCGCGACCACCGCGTCCCCCGCCACCCGCGCCTACAGACATTCCCATGATTGTTCCTCAGGTCTTCTGCGCGACTTTTTCATCGATTTGGCGCGAGAGTATGGCGGAGAACTCGTCCGCGAACCCTTCCATGCGCACGGCGATCTTGCTCGCGTCCGACGACAGCTTGTTGTAGGCGATGACGGCGGGAATAGCCGCCAGCAGGCCAATTGCCGTGGCCAGCAGCGCCTCGGCAATGCCGGGTGCGACCACCGACAGGCTGGTGTTCTTCGATGCCGCGATCGCCTGGAACGAGGTCATGATGCCGATCACGGTGCCGAACAGGCCGATGAACGGCGCCGCCGAGCCAGTGGTGGCGAGAAAGCCAAGCCGTCCTTCCAGTTTTTCCATTTCGCGGGTCAGCGCCAGGTCCATCGCCTTGTCGATGCGGGTCTGCAGGCCAAGCGGCGATTTCGCCCCCTTCTCGAAGCTCTTCTTCCATTCGCGCATGGCGGCGACGAAGATGGCGCCCATGCCTGACGTCTTGCGGTCGGCGAGCGTGCGATAGAGCTCTTCCAGCGACTGCCCGGACCAGAACACCTGTTCGAAGCGATTGAGCGCGAGCCGCATGCGGCCATAGGCGACGAGTTTGTCGACGATGATCGCCCAGGTCCAGATCGAGGCGCAGAGCAGCCCGATCATGACCAGCTTGACCACCCAGCCGGCCTGCGTGAACAGCGCCCAAATCGACAAATGCGCGCCCGGTTCGGCGAGTGCGATATTTTCCATGGTTACGTCCTTAAGAATTTTCCGGGCACGGCTGGCGGCTGGCCCATAGGCATCCCTTATAATCCGTTCGCGCAAAGCTTGCGGAATAACCCCAAAATGCACCGTAGGCGGCCTTTTCAGGGCAAATCTTGGTGAAAGGAAGGCGCTGGATTCCTCCAATCTTCACCACTCTCTTCATGAACTGTTATGGTTAAGGATGGGTTAGGACGCACAGCGCGGCGCATTGCCGCGCCTTGGGCGAGCCGCCTGGCATCGTCAGCGGATCATTGGGATCGGTAACTTGCCGATTTGAACTATCGATTTGTCTTGGGCATGAAGGTTGCGATCCATTCCTTCGGAAAGCGCCTTGGCCGGCCGTTCTCGCCGATGATCGCCGCCTCGACCCGCGCCTCGACCAGCACCTCGCCGCCGCGCTTCAGCTGCTGCGCCATAAAGATGCGGGCGCCCGAAATGTCCTCGGTGCGCGTCTCGATGGTCAAGACATCGTCCATGCGGGCGGAGCCGCGAAAGTCGATCTCCATGCGCCGCACCACCCAGATTATTCTTTCGCCGTGCTTGCCGTCGGCAAGCTCGGTGTGGTGGACGCCGGCAAGCCTGAGATAATCGGAACGGCCGCGCTCGAAGAATTCGAGATAGCGCGCGTGATAGACGACGCCGGAGAAATCGGTGTCGGCATAGTAGACCCGCGCCATCAGCCGGTGGCCGAATTCGGTCAGCGCGCCGGAAAGCCCGGCGCAGAGCGCCGCCGATTCACCATGATCGTCCATCGCGCTTTCCTTTCTTGGCCTGGCCGGGCACCTAAAGCGCGACGCGCTTCAGGTGATGTTTGCGGGCGCGCGTCGTTGTCGCAAAACCGCTGCACAGTTTTGGGCGACACGCATTAACTTGGCGCATGAACCCGATGGCACTGTTGACGGCGATGATCAAGACCTCGATGGCAGCGCTGCTTGCGCTGGCCGCGCTGGTGCCGCCGGGCCAGGCGGCGAGCTTTATGATGAAGCGCGGCCTCAATCTCGACCAATGGACGACATGGCCGGGCGAGGACAAATGGGGCGACCGGCGGGCAATCCTGCCCTATCCGGAATGGCGCAAATTCCTCAACGACGACGACCTCAAGGCGCTGAAGAGCGCCGGCTTCGATTTCCTGCGCATGCCCGTCGATCCGTCGCCGTTCCTGTCCGGCGAGACGCTGGCGCTGCGCGACGAGCTCTATGCCAGCGTGCTGGCCTCGGTGCGCATGATCAACCGCGCCGGCTTGAAGGTGATCGTCGACATGCACCTGATCCCCAGCGGCAGCAGCCGCAAGATCGGCATGGGCGAGGTGATGCACGATCCACAAATGTTCGACGCCTATGTCGAAATGGTGCGCAAGATGGCGCGCACGCTGGCCGATGAGGATCCGCGCCAAGTCGCTTTCGAGCCGATGAACGAGCCGGTCATCGACTGCGACGCCGACGGCACCGGCCTGTGGCCGGAGCGCCAGCAGAAACTGTTCGCGGCGGCGCGTTCGTCAGCCACCAGGCTCACCCTGATCCTGACCGGCGCCTGCTATTCCAAGGCGGTATCGCTGGCAAAGATCGATCCGAAGGCGATCCCCGACGACAACATCATCTGGACCTTTCACTCCTACGACCCGTTCCTGCTGACCCATCAGGGCGCGACCTGGGCCGGCGACTTCATCCCCTATGTCACCGGCCTGCCCTATCCGCTCAGCGCCGTCCCGCGCGCCCAGCTGGATGCTGCGCTCGATACGATCCGCGCAAGGATCAAGGCCGAGGCGCCATGGGCGCGCCAGAGCGGCCTGCTTGCCTATCTCGACGAGCAGGTCGCCAGCCTGGACACGGACGAGGAGCTGCGCGAGACGATGGAGGCGCCGTTCACCAGGGTCGAGGCCTGGGCAAAGGCCAACGGGATAAAGCCGGAGAACATCACGCTCGGCGAATTCGGCATGATCCGCCAGGAATACGGCAATCCCTACGTGATGCCGGCCGAATACCGTGCCGCTTATGTCAGGGACATGATCGCGCGCGCCGAAGCCCATGGCTTCGCATGGTCGGTCTGGAGCTATGGCGGCGCCTTCGGCATCGTAGACGCTTTTGATGGCGACAAGGCCGAGCCGGATGTGATGGACGCGATCAGGTCACTTCATTGAAGTGCTGAACCCAGGTCGATCGAAAGAATCTCTGGGCGCATCCCGAAACGCACCGGCAGGATGCTGAAACCGAGGCCTCCGGAGACGATCAGGTTACAGTTCTCCTCCACGACATGGCCATAGGCAAAACGGTTGCCGAAGCGGGACGGCACGACCGGAGAATAGCCGAGCAACCGCACCTGTCCGCCATGGGTATGACCCGAAAGGGTCAACGATACCCGTGGCGGGACCTTCGGGAAAATGTCCGGCTCATGTGCCAGCAGGATAACAGGGGCCTTGTCGCTTACCTTTGCCAGCGTGCCGTGCAGATCGTCCAGTCCTTTGAACCTGCTGCGGCCCCAGGCCTTGCCCGGCCGCAGCGCAAGTTGGTCGGCAAGTCCGGCGACCCAGAAGCCATGCCCGTCTTTTTCCAGGCGCACCACATCGTTTTCCAGGACCGGTATGCCGGCGCTCTCGAGCGCCCGGCGCGCCACCGTCGGCCCCAACCCGGCCTTCTGCGCGGAAAGGTCCTCCCACCAGTCGTGATTGCCAAGGATGGACCACACGCCGAGTGGCGCCTTCAGGCCTGACAAGGCCGGCGCCCATTCGGAGGAGCCCACCCAGTCCGTAACCAGGCGTGTGCCGGCTGCATAGTCGCCAAGCAGGACAATCAGATCCGGCTGCAGGCTGTTCGCCCGTTCGGCAAGTGACCTGATCCGCTCCGGCGTCATCCATGGCCGACAGGCATGAATATCGGCGAGAGCGACGACGCGAAGCCGCAATCCTGCAGTCCAGTTTGGCGGGGTCAGTGAATAGCGCTTTACATGTGTCAGCAGCATCGGCTCGAGGCCAACCGCATAAGCATTGAGCGACACGGCGGATAGGAAGGAACCGCCGATGAGGCGCAGGAAGCCGCGTCTGGTGATCATCGCTCAACCCCTTCGTTCGTGGAACCGACGGTCCCACAGCGAAGCGTTAGAGCCCGCAAATGCGCCGGCAAGCTGACCAGGATTAGGAGATTTTGCGCAGCAAAGAAGGCCGCAACGCCGCGCCGACGCTACTCTTCCTGGAACAGGCTGATCTGCTGCTGCGCCAGGTCCTTCGGCGCATCGAGGCCGAGATGCCGCCAGGCATTGGCGGTCAGCACGCGGCCGCGCGGTGTGCGCTGAATAAAACCCTGCTGGATCAGATAGGGCTCGATGATGTCCTCGATGGCGTCGCGCGGCTCGGAAAGCCCTGCCGCGATGGTCTCGATGCCGACCGGCCCGCCGCCAAAATTCCGCGCGATCATCGAGAGATAGCGGCGGTCGAGCGCGTCGAGGCCGAGCGCATCGACCTCGAGCCGCGTCAGCGCCTCGTCGGCGATCTGGCGGTCGACGTGACCGTCGCCGGCGACGGAGGCAAAATCACGCACGCGGCGCAACAGCCGGCCGGCGATGCGCGGCGTGCCGCGCGCGCGCCGCGCGATCTCAAGCGCGCCATCGTCTCCGAGCGGCATGGCAAGGATGCGGGCGCCGCGCCGCACGATCTGCTCCAGTTCCTCGACCGAGTAGAAATTGAGGCGGACCGGAATGCCGAAACGGTCGCGCAGCGGATTGGTCAAAAGGCCGAGCCGGGTGGTGGCGGCGACCAGTGTGAAGCGGGCAAGATCGATCTTGACCGAACGCGCCGCCGGCCCTTCGCCGATGATCAGGTCGAGCTGGAAATCCTCCATCGCCGGATAGAGGATTTCCTCGACCGCCGGGTTGAGCCGGTGGATCTCGTCGATGAACAGCACGTCGCGGTCTTCGAGATTGGTGAGCAGTGCTGCGAGATCGCCGGCCTTGGCGATGACCGGACCGGAGGTCGAGCGGAAATTGACGCCGAGCTCGCGTGCCATGATCTGCGCCAGCGTCGTCTTGCCGAGGCCGGGCGGCCCGACGAACAGCACATGGTCGAGCGCCTCGCTGCGGCCCTTGGCGGCCTCGATAAACACTTTGAGATTGGCCCGCACCGCCGCCTGGCCGACGAAATCGCCGAGCGTCTGCGGCCGCAAGGTCTGCTCGGCATCTTCGCCGCGCTTGTCGGGAGCAATGAGGCGTGGCGAAAGGCTCATGCCGCCTTCCTTGCACAGGGCAGAGAACGGGACAAGCGCAGACTCACCGCGCCAGTTCCTTCAGCCCGAAGCGGATCAGCTTCGACGCATCCGCGTCCTCGCCGGCGCTTTTCAGCGCCGCCGCCACCGCATTCGCGGCGGTATCGCGCGAATAGCCGAGATTGACCAGCGCCGAGACGGCGTCGCTGATCGGCGCCGGCGCGACGCCTTCGCCAAGCTCCTGCTTCAGGCCGATGGTGCCGGAGGCAGCGCCCGCAAAGGCCGGCGCCTTGTTCTTCAGTTCGGTGACGATGCGCTCGGCCACCTTCTTGCCGACGCCGGGCGCGCGGCTGACCATGGCAATATCACGCAGCGCGATGGCATTGGCGAGTTCGGCCGGCGCCAGCGTCGACAGGATGGCCAGCGCCACCTTGGCGCCGACGCCCTGCACATTGCTCATCAGCAGCCGGAACCATTCGCGCTCCAGAACCGACTGAAAACCGTACAGCCTCAACATGTCCTCGCGCACATAGGTCTCGATGAACAGCACCACCGCCTCACCGGAGGCCGGCAAGCCGGCCAGCGTGCGCGTCGAGCAGTGGACGACATAGCCGACGCCGTGCACGTCGATGATGCAGAAATCCTCGTCGACCTCGTCCAGCGTGCCTTTTAGCTTGCCGATCATGTGTGGTCCCTCATGCCAGCGCCGCCAACCTATAGACAACACTCTGCCGGTGATGCGCGTGGCAGATGGCAATGGCCAGCGCGTCGGCGGCATCGTCGGTGTCGAACGTCGCCTTCGGCATCAGCACCTTGACCATCATGTGGATCTGCTTCTTGTCGCCATGACCGACGCCGATCACCGCCTTCTTGACGGCGTTGGGCGCATATTCGGCAACGACCAGGCCGGCCAGCGCCGGCACCAGCATGGCGATGCCGCGCGCCTGGCCGAGCTTCAGCGTCGCGGCCGCATCCTTGTTGACGAAGGTCTGCTCAACCGCTGCTTCGTGCGGCATGGCGGCATGCAGGATCTCGGCAAGTCCGTCATGCAACTGGCAAAGCCGTGTCGCCAGCGTCGCCTTGTCGTCGGAACGCACGGTGCCGGAGGCGACGAAGCGCAGCGAGTTGCCGAGGCTTTCGACGATGCCCCAACCGGTGCGCCTCAGCCCCGGATCGATGCCGATGATGCGAATCGTTTCCCCCATCCGCCAAGTTTACCCGTGGCGGACAGCGATGCCAGCGAAATGTGAACAAACCAGAAACGGTTCCGCTGCGTCCTAATAGGGCGTGAGCCAATCGCACGGTTTAGATCCCCTCGCTTCAATTCCGATGTCGTAGCGCATCGACGATGACCTTGAACGCGAGAAGATTTTGACGACGGCTCGGATAGTAGAGGAAATAGCCTTCAAAGAACGGCGACCAATCGTCCAGAAGCTGAACCAGTTTGCCACGTGCGATGTGCTGCTCGACGATGTTCTCCGGGACGTAGGCGATGCCGTATCCACTGGCCGCGGCATCAATCATGGCATAAGTATTATTGAAGGTCAGTTGACCGTTCACTCGAACGCGGAGCGCCTGCCCATCCTTCTCGAACTCCCAGGCATAAAGGCCGCCGGCGCTTTCATGACGCATGTTGATACAGAGATGCCGAATCAGTTCTTGCGGGTGCCCGGGCACACCATGCGCGGCGAGATAGGCAGGCGAAGCAATGGCGACCAGACGCCAGTCGGGACCGATGCGCACCGCGATCATATCCTTCTCAACGCTCTCTCCAATCCGGACGCCGGCGTCGAAGCCTTCCTCAACGATGTTGCGGAAGGTGCTGTCCAGGATCAGTTCGACGCTGATATCGGGATAGGCGACAAGCACCGGCTTGAGCTTAGGCCAGACCACGCTTTCGAGTGCATGGTCGGACAGGGTCAGCCTGATCGAGCCTGACGGCTTGTCGCGGAGCGCCGTCAGCGCCGCGATCTCGTCGTCGATTTCGGCGATGCGCGGCGCAATTGTCTGCAGCAGCCGTTCGCCCGCGATCGTCTTGCGACGTTGCGCGTGGTGCGGGTCAGCAGGCGGATGCCCATGCGCGCTTCGAGCTGCTTGATTGTATGGCTGAGCGTCGATTGCGCCGGAAGGCGGCGGTCGCTTCAGGAACGAGGCGGTTGGCGATCTTTGCTACTACGCCCCTTGGGGCAATCTTGCGATGTTTCATGGTCCCTATCGGTGGTCGCGCGGCCTGATCCGGCTCGGGCGTCTCGACCAGGGGCCAGCGCCGCTTCTGGTGCGCGGAGAGCATCCGATGCGCGTCGAAGTTCTTCCTGAGCCCGGAAGGCTACCGCACAATGGATGAACGCCGCCTCCCGCGCTCCACTTTATTGCAAGACGGTCAAATTTGAGCTTCCGCATTCATGTTTTGTCGAGCGTATCTCTTAGAGTCGCTTAAACCTTCTGCGCCGTAAGTTTTAGCCGTGCTGAATCGCCGTCAGCGCCGATGACGACGAAATAGGAGAACGCAATGACTCGAAATCACGTTGAACGTCTTGGAGAGTTCAGGGAAATCCTGGTCGCGACTCGACGCGAAGGAGTCCGTAACGTGCACCATACCCGCGACGCAATGCGGGCAAGCGGCTTTCAGATCGGGGACAGCGACGGCTCCAGCTACGGAGCCAAGCTAAAGGAACTCCAAGAGGAAATCGAGGCAGTCGATCGCGCCATCGAAGACGAGAAGCGGCTGGCCTTGCCCCTTGAGAGTGCGGCTCAATCCCGCCGACCAATTAAGCCGAGGATCGTGAAGGGAACATAGAGTCGGGACGGCCCTTGCTGCCCGTCGCGTGGATTCGCCTGCGACATCGTGTCGGGCTCGTCGCCGCCGTGCAACGAGCCCTGAACGTCATCCGTTGCCATCAAACGTGGCGGCCGAAGCCGCCCTGTGTCGATGTCGATCGCTGTGTCCATCGTTGTCGATGCCGTCGCTACCCTCGCCAACGGCGTTCTTCAGGTATCCGATCTGAAACGCGATATTTGGACATGAAATCACGGAGGCCAGCTTCTGGCGCAAGGCGGTCGGCTGGATGAAAAGGTCGGCTTTCTAGCTGTTTAGTCCCGGCATTTGATGGGTGGGATCGAATCGGAACCGTTCAGGCTCTTTTGCCCAGATTTTGCAGATGAAC